>DATHYU010000412.1:0-9300 GCA_035458965.1 Acidimicrobiia bacterium
GTCCCGCCTACCCTGCCGTCCCGCATGACCTCGTTCGTGTGCCAGGACTGCGGCACCTCCTTCACCCTTCCGCCCTCCGTCCGGGACCGCTACCCCGGCTGGGTTCCGAGGCAGTGCCTGGACTGCCGCGGCAAGGGCACGTCGTCGCCGGCGCGTGCCGCGACCCGGTCCCGGACGTCGAACCGGCGCCGCTCCAACGGCGCGTCGGAGCTCCTCACCCTCGCCGAGGTGCTCGACAAGTACACAGAGGGCCCCACCACCGGCGTGTTCACCGATGGGAGCTCCGTCCCGAACCCCGGACCGGGCGGATGGGGCGCCGTGTACGTCGTGGACGGCGAGGTCGTCGCCCAGGACCACGGCCACGACCCCGACACGACGAACAACCGCATGGAGCTCCGGGCCCTCATCGCCGCCTGCGACCTCGTGCCCGACGGCGAGGCCGCAACCGTCTACAGCGACAGCAACCTCGCGGTCCGCACGATCAACGAGTGGGCAGCCGGATGGAAGGCCCGGGGCTGGAAGCGCAAGACCGGTCCCGTCGAGAACCTCGATCTCGTCACGGAGGCCTACGAGCGGTTCTCGAGCCGCCCCGAGCTCACGCTCACCTGGATCCGCGCCCACGACGGCTCGCGCTGGAACGAGTACGCCGATGCGTTGGCGTCGGCGTGGCAGCGCGACGAATTGTGAGTCGGCCCACGGCAGCCGGCTCACCGGGGTCGGCACCCATCGGGCACGACCCGTCTCACGGCGGCGGGGCGCGTCCAGGGCCGCCGCGGCGTACCCTCACGGCCGTGCATCGGCTCGTGGCCTCTTCGTTCGGACTCGGCTTCGTCCCCAGGGTGGTGCGCGGTGACGACGGGGGTGCCGGCACGTTCGGGGCCCTGCTCGGGGCGGGGATCGGCCTCGTCCTGCTCGCCCTCGAGGCGCCGTGGTGGGTCGGGCTCGTCGCCGCGGGGATCGCGATCGCCGCGTCCCTCTGGTCGGCGGCGCCGTTCGCGACGAACGGCGAGGACCCGTCATGGGTCTGCATGGACGAGACGGCGGGGACGCTGGTCGCGCTCGTCGGTCTCGGGGGAATCCCCTGGGTCGTCGCCCTCGTCGTCGCGCGCCTCGCCGACATCTTCAAGGTGCTGCCAGGGGTCCGACGAGCCGAGGGGCTCCACGGCGCGGCCGGCATCACCGTCGACGACGTGGTCGCCGGGATCTATGGCCTGGCGCTCGGGTGGGCGCTGACGGGCCTCGGGCTCTGACCTCAGTCCGTCGAGACGTACCAGGCGCGGGCCACGCCTTCGAGGACCCGGAAGTCGGCGATCTCTGCATCGGAGAGCGCCCGGTCGAGGTTCAGCCCCATCATCGCCGCCTCGCCGGTGATCCGGGACCGGCCCACCACCATGTTGGCGATGTTGGCCTCGATGTCGCCGAGATACGTGCCGACCCGCCCGATCACCCCGGGCACGTCCTCGTTGAGGAGCACGAGCATGTGCTCGCTGAAGGGCAGCTCGACCTCGTGGCCCAGCGCCTCGACGAGCACCGGTCCCTTGCGGCCGACCAGGGCGCCGGCGACGACGGACTCGGCGCCCCCCACGACACCGGTGATCCGGACGAGCGAGGCGTAGTCGTCGATGTCGGGCGTCGACTCCTCCGTGACCCGGACACCGTGGCGCTCGGCCAGCAGCGGCGCGTTCACGTAGGACACCGGCGCATCGCTGACCATCTGCAGCGCTCCCCGCAGGGCGGCGAGCGCGATCGGCCGGCTGGGGAACTCCGCGAGGCGGCCCTCGACGTGCACCGTGAGACGCTTCGGCAGGCCACCGGCGAGACTCACGAACGTGGCTCCGAGGCGCTCGGCGAGCGGCAGGAACGGGAGGATGTCCTCGGGCACGTCGCGCCCGAGGTCGATGTTGACGGCCGTCGTCACGAGCTCTCCGGCGAGGGACTCGACGACCGACGCGGCGACGTCGGTGCCGGCCTTGTCCTGGGCTTCCTGGGTCGACGCCCCGAGGTGCGGCGTCACGACCACCTGGTCCATGTCGAACAGCGGGCTCTCGGTGACCGGCTCGGAGGCGAACACGTCGAGCCCGGCCCCGGCGACCCGGCCGTCCTGAAGCGCCGCGATGAGGGCCTCTTCGTCGACGATGCCGCCCCTCGAGGCGTTCACGAGCCGAACTCCGGGCTTCATCCGGTCGAACTGGTCCTTTCCGATCAGGCCCTCGGTCTCCCGGGTCTTGGGGAGGTGCACCGTGATGAAGTCCGCCACGGCGAGGAGATCGTCGAGATCGGTCGCGAGGTGCACGCCCAGGCGGCGCGCCCGGTCGTCGGAGACGTAGGGATCGAAGGCGACGAGGTGCATCCCGAAGGCGAGCGCCCGCTGGGCGACGAGGGTGCCGATCCGGCCGAGACCGATGACGCCGAGGGTCTTGCCGTGGAGCTCGACGCCCTGGAACCGCTTGCGGTCCCACACGCCTCCCCGGGTGATCCGGTCGGCCTCGGCGACCCGGCGGGCCTGGCCCAGCAGGAGGGCCATGGCGTGCTCCGCCGCCGACACCGCGTTGGCGGTCGGCGCGTTCACCACGAGGACGCCGGCGGCCGTGGCGGCGTCGAGGTCGATGTTGTCGATGCCGATACCGGCGCGGCCCACCACCTTCAGCTTGGGGGCCGCGGCGATGAGCTCGGCGTCGACCTGCGTGGCCGACCGCACGATCAGCGCGTCGGCGTCGGCGACCCGGCGCAGCAGTTCCTCGCGGTCGGCATCGACGGCGACGTCGACCTCACACGACCCGGCGATCCGGTCGATTCCGGCCTGGGCGATCTTCTCGGCGACGACGACTTTGTGGGTCATGGGCGCATTGTGATCGGGCGGGCGATGAGGTCAAAAAGGGCCCTGGGCGGCGTCCGGCACCCGCAGGCGAGCGATCCCGGCCGGGCATCCGACACCTGCGGGCCGGGCTGACGGGCAGAGCGTCGTCCGCCGTCCTACGCCTGGACGTTGAAGTACCAGATCCAGGCGCCGACGGACAGGAGACCGCCGAAGACGGCTGTCTTCACGAGGTGTTTGGCGAGGCCCCAGAAGAAGAGGATCGCCGTGAGCACGCCGGCCGCGGCGAGCATCGCTGCGAGCTGCGGGTTGTCCTTGACCGTGGTGACGATCTCGTCGGCCCGATCCCGAACGTCCTCGGGAACCCGGTCGATGAGCGACGTGGTCTCTGTCTGGAGAAGGAGCCAGAAGTGGCGCATCACGCCACGTTAGGCACGCTCCCGGGACATGAGACACATCCGGGGCCTGCTCACCCGGGAACCGGCAGCAGCCCTGCCTCGGCGAACGCCCGGCACCGCAGCGCCCGGCCCAGATCGTCGTCGGCCTCGCGGAGCAGCCGCCGGAGGGGGGCGGTGAGATCGTCGCGCTCGAGGAGCGACCGGACGCGCGCCTGGACGTCCTCATCGACCCGATGCCGCGGGAAGAGATTCCCCCAGTACGCCCGGGCGGCCTCGAATTCCCACCGGTCGAACACGTCGGGCAGGCCCTCGAAGAACCGGGGGACGAACGGGTCCAGCATCTCCCGTTGGCTGCGGCGCCAGAACCCGCGGGCCGCGGCCATCGCCAGGTGCAGGGAGGGATAGCCGCTCCCGTGGAGCCGTTCCCAGGTCTCCTCCTTCACGGCGAGGTCGGGCCGCGCCACGGAGGCGGTGAGCTCGGCGCGCTCACCGCGATCCGACCGGTCACGGCGGCGCTCGGCCGCCACCCGCTCCGCCGCTCCCTCGAGCCCGAGCGACGACCAGGCCGTCGCCACCGACCAGCGCATCTCCTGGTCGACCGTCAGGCCCTCGGGAGGATCGTCGACGATCGCCGCCGCCAGCCGGGCATCCCGTTCGCCCGCCACCAGGCCCAGCAGCGAGCGCACCCAGGTGACCATCGGGTCTCCGGGCTCGGCCGCCCGGAAGGCGGCGTCGGCGGTCTCCACGAATGCGTGGGCCTCCTCGTCGACGAGCCGGTCGGGGACGTAGCGGCCGACGGCACCTCCGACCGTGCCGGCGACGAGCCGCACCGCCCGGGCATCGGCTTCCTCGGGGAGCGACGACCGCACGAGCTCCAGATAGTCGATGGACGAGAACCGGGCGTCGCGCACCATCTCCCAGAGGGTGGCCCACACCTGCTGGCGGAGCATGTCGTCGCCGAGCTTCCCGAGGTGATGACGCGCCCAGCGCAGGCTCGGGTAGCCGAGCTCGATCTTGAAGAACCCGTGGTCTCCGACGTTGGGGAACACGAAGGCCGGCGCCGGCCCCCCTTCGGCGAGCGGGATCCGGGTCCGCACCTTCTCGATCTCGGCAGGGACAACGGTCACCTGGCCGGACGGATCGACGAGACCCACGTCGAGGGCGTGGGGCCGCAGCACCGGATGGCCCTCGGGGGCGTGCTGGACGAGCTCGAACCGGGCGACCCGGCCTGCGTCGTCGGCTTCCCAGTCGGCGGAGATGCTGTTCAGCGACGCCGTCCTCAGCCACCGGGCGGCCCAATGGACGAGATCGGTGCCGCTCCCCTCCTGCAGGGCGGCGAGGAAGTCGGCCAGCGAGGCGTTCCCGTAGGCGTGCCTCTTGAAATAGGCCTGCATGCCGCGCCGGAAGGCGTCCTCGCCGATCGCCCGCACCAGCTGCTTGAGGACCGAGGCCCCCTTGCCGTACGAGATGCCGTCGAAGTTGAGAAAGGTCTCGTCGGTGGACGCCACCTCGTCCGCGATGGGGTGCGTCGTCGGGAGCTGGTCCTCCCGGTACGCCCAGAGCTTCATCCGGTTCAAGAAGTCCTGCCACACCCCCTCGCGGCCGATCCGGTCGAGCGCGAGGTAGCCCATGTAGGAGGCAAACGACTCGTTCAGCCACAGGTCGCTCCACCATCGCATCGTGACGAGGTCGCCGAACCACATGTGGGCGAGCTCGTGGGTGAAGTACTCGTCGCGCCGGAACAGCTGGTCCGCCGTCGGGGGGTCCCGGAACACCACGGAGTCCGTGTAGGTCACGGCGGCGACGTTCTCCATGCCACCCCAGTTGAACTCGGGGACGAACAGCTGGTCGTACTTGCCGAAGGGGTAGGGCTGATCGAAGAACTCCTCGAAGAAGTCGAGCGACGCCTTGGTCGTCGCGAAGAGGTTGTCGGGATCGAGGTGCTCGGCGAGCGACTGCCGGCAGTAGAGGCCCAGCGGGATGCCGGCGTGCTCGTCGTGGACGTGATGGAAGGGCCCGGCACACACGGCGAGCAGGTAGGTCGAGAAGGGGACGGTCTCGGCGAAGACGCGACGCACGTGCCCGTCGCCCAGCGGCGCCCGATCGATCTCCCTGCCGGCGGAGACCACCTCCCACTCGGCGGGAGCGGTGACCGACACCGAGTACCGCGCCTTCAGGTCCGGCTGATCGAAGCACGGGAACACGCGGTGGGCCGAATACGGCTCGAACTGCGTGTAGATGTACTCGGCACCGTCCTCGGGATCGACGAAGTGGTGGATGCCCTCGCCCGTGCGGTCGTAGAGCCGCTCGTACACGACGCGGACCTCGTTCTCCTCCCCGAGCAGGGCCCCCGGAAGGCGCAGGCGCCCGCCGTCCCAGTCGGGCTCGCGGATCACCCCGTTGACCTGGAGACGCTCGATCTGACCGCCCAGCAACTCGAGAAAGGTGTCCCCTCCCGCGTGACGGAACGACACGGTGGTGTCGCCACGGAACGACTTCGCCCCGGCCTCGAATTCGAGATCGATGTGATAGGAGACGTCCGACACCTGCTCGGCGCGGCGCTGCGCCTCCTCACGGGTCAGTCGATCCATCATCGCTCCCAGCGTGGTCCCGAACGGGAGTCTATGACCGTCGCCGGTCGCAACCGGGCCATCGTCCCCGGCCGCAGGTCTCGACGCCCCGCCACCCACGAGAGGCCCGGTCGGTAGTGTCGCCTTCATGTTGGAGCAGCGTCTCGTCCTCCCCAGCCTCCTCGCCGGTCGCGCCGCCGAAACCCCGGACCGAACCTGGATACAGCACGTCGACGGCGCCTCGATGACCTACGCCGACGTCGAGGACCGCATCGTCACCTGGGCGACGGCCCTGCGCGGGCTGGGGGTCGGGCGCGGCGACACCGTCGTCGTCATGATGCCCAACTCCTTCGACGCGGCCCTCGTGTGGCCGGCGGTGGCGCGGCGCGGGGGGATCGAGGTGGCGATCAACACCGCCTACCGCGGATCGATCCTCATGCACGTCGTGAACAACTCCGAGGCCCGGGTCGGCATCGTCGACGCCGGGTTCGTCGACCGGTTCGAGGCCGTGCGGCCCGAGCTCCTGCACCTCGAGACGATCGTGGTCGTCAACGCAGACGGCGAAGACCTCCCGGCGTGGGGAGGCACCACGGTCCGCGCCGACGACGTGCTCACCGAGGGCGATCCCGGGGCGGCGGCCTTCTTCCCGGCCTATCACGACACGGCCTGCATCCTCTACACGTCGGGCACGACCGGTCCGTCCAAAGGGGTGGTCATCCCCTGGGCGCAGGTGTATCGGACGTCGACGGGCATGTACGACATCGACGACTTCACCGAGGAGGACGCGTGGTACTCGCCGTTCCCCCTCTTCCACATGAGCGGGAAGCTGGCGCTCTACGGGACGGCGATCTTCGGTGGCCGGTTCGTCGTTCGGGAGTACTTCAAGACGGACGAGTTCTGGAGCGACATCGACCGCTTCGAGTGCTCGATCTTCATGGTGATCGGAGCGACCCCGGCCTTCATCTGGAACCTGCCGCGGTCGCCCGACGACGGGGACCACGCCCTGAAGTACACCCTCATGGCCCCGATGCCCGAGGACCCCGATGCCTTCGTCGAGCGGTACGGCTGGCGGCTGTGCACGGTGTTCAACATGACCGAGATCTCGGGCCCGGTTCGCTCCGGATGGGAACGCGGCCCGAAGGGCAGCGCTGGCCGGATTCGGCCCGGCTACGAGGTGCGCATCGTCGACGAGCACGACGAGGAGGTCGCCCCCGGCGTCCTCGGTGAGATCGTCGTGCGCTCGGACGACCCGTGGGTGCTCAACGCCGGGTACTGGAAGAACCCCGAGGCCACCGTCAAGGCCTGGCGGAACTATTGGTTCCACACCGGCGACGCCGGCCGCTACGACGAAGAGGGCTGGTACTACTACGTCGACCGGCTCAAGGACGCCATCCGGGTCAGCGGCGAGAACGTCTCGTCGATGGAGGTCGAAGCCGTCGTCCAGGACTCCCCCGACGTCGTCGAGGCGGCCGCGGTGGGGGTGCCCAGTGAGTTCGGCGAGGAGTCGATCAAGCTCTACGTCGTGCCCGCGACGGAGGACTTCGACGCCGTGCGCCTCATGGACTTCCTCAAGCCCCGCCTGCCCCGCTTCATGATGCCCCGCTATGTCGTGGCCGTCGACGAGCTCCCCAAGACTCCCACCGAGAAGGTGCGCAAGCACCTGCTGCGGGAGCGGCCGATGGAGGCGAACGCCTGGGACCGGGTCGAGGCCGGGTACGAGATCCCGCGCTGAGGGGCTCGTGACGTTGACGCGTGTCGCCGGCCAGTGCGCCGAGACGGGACGGGGCGGCTATCGATCAGGACCGTCGAGACGGTGCCGCCACGTAGGGGGGATGCCGTGGCCGCGGGGTGAGGAGGGACCATCGCCGGGTCACAGCTCGTGCCTCGGCAGGTCTTGGAGTGGTGGGCTGATCCGGTCAGTCCGTACTTCCGGCCGGGGGGCATCTTCGGTGACTTCGACAGACGCGTGGTCACGTTCTGCGACGGCGGCGGAAACGATGCCTTCTCTGCCGTGGTGCTGCAGGAACTCGGATATCGCAACGTGGCCACACTGGAAGGTGGCTTCTTCGCCCGGGTCGGGTCAGGCCTCCCCATCGTCGGCCAGGGTGCGCAAGGGTCACCAGAGCACGGGAAGCGTGCGATAGCGTGCTGCGGTGCTCACCTTGATCAGAAGTGGTTTTGGCATCTCTCCGTCTCTGGCGGCAAAGGCTGCGGTCGCCGCAATCGTCACAACGGCGGTTGCTGGGGTCTCGCTCATCGGAGGCGACCAGAGATCTGGGCTTTTCCCGACCCTCATGGCGGTGGCAGCGGCGTGCCTGATGCTCTGTACCTTCGGTGTTCTCGCTCGCCATCAGCCCGGTCCTCAGCGCTCGATGGTTGTTGGCGGCCTCTGGGTGGCAGCCTGCTTTGCAGCGGTTTCGGTCGCATTCGCAGCGATCGGCGTGGGTGACCTGCTCGGGATAGAGGAGGACTCAGCTGGGATCCTCGCTTGGATCCCCGTGTCTGCCATGGGTCTTGCGGTGCTCACGTTCCCGGCGGCGCAGGCCGTTCTTGCATTCGGAGTCCAGCGGTCGAGGGTGCGTCCACGTTGGGGTTCAGTCGCGGTTTGGACGCTGGTGCCTCTCGTCCCGCTCACGCTGATCCTGGCGGGGGTCGTAGATGGAGCAGCCGAGAACTGGGTCCCCGCGGTGATGCTGTCGATCATCGTGATGCTGTGGGGAGTCGTCGGTCAATCGCTCCGGATCGCAACCAAGAGCCCCGGCGGGTCATAACGGTGCGGTGACCATCCCAAGGATCGGCCAGGGTGCGCAAGGGTCACCAGAGGGTTGGTTTCCCACCGCCCTGCAGCTGATCCCGTTGGTCGAGCATGGGTCGAGGGGAGCCCTCCGTCACGTGCTGGTCAGCGCGGGAGCGGGTTTGGGCCGGTCGCGGTGACCAACCGCTGCGGAACCCACCCCTCGACGTGACGGAACCCGTCGAAGGTGGCTCCCTCGAGCTCGACCACCTCACGCAGTGGGCGCTGGTGGAACTTCACGTGCGTGAAGTCCTCGAAGAGGATGTAGTACGGCTCGTTCGTCGCACTCTGGAACTGCTGACCGGTGAGCACCTCCCGGTGGGTGCGCGAGAACTCCTCGGCGACGTCACCGACCACGAACCCGACGTGCTCCATTCCCATCTTGTAGACCCGCTGATGGACCGGCGGGATCAACTCGATGAGGGGGACGACCTTGTCGCCGAGCACCGGCATCGGCTCGGCGGGGACGATCATGCAGATCGGTCTTCCGTTCCACACGTTCTCAGTAGACGCGACGGCATGCCGCTCCAGCCGAGTCCGGAGGTGGACGTACTGATCCCATTCAGGGACACGGAACGCGAGATGACTCAGGGGATACGGCGTGACATCGATGCCGCGCGTGGTGAGACGGTCACGCTGCTGTGCCACGAACGCGCCGTAGTCACCGATGATCTCTGCAATGGGGTCGGTCATGGTGTTCTCCCTCCGAGACAAGGGTACGGG
>DATHYU010000413.1:0-5353 GCA_035458965.1 Acidimicrobiia bacterium
CTCTTCGTCGTCGTCCCTCCCGAGGGCGTTGCCCGGAGTGTCACCTATGCCGCCTTCGTCGATCGCGCCGAACGCGCCGCCGTGGCCTTCGAACGGGCGGGGATCGCTCCCGGCGACGCCGTGGTCGTCCACCTCGGCACGAGCCTCGAGTTCCTCACCGCCTGGTTCGGGCTGCTCCGTCTGGGTGCTCTCGCCGTGCCGACGAACCTGCTGTCTCCCGCTCCCGAGATCGCCCACTCCATGGCCGTCTCCGACGCCACGCACGTCATCACCGAGCCGCGGTTCCTCGCGGCGGTGACGGGAGCCTCCGAGTACGGCGCTCCGGACCCGAAGACGAGGATCATCGCCCGGTCGGGCGGCCCGGTCGAGGGATGGCTCGACCTCGACGAGCTCGTCGACGCCGTGCCCGCCGGAGCGGAGCTCGATCGGCCGTCCCCTCGGGCGACCGAGCCCGCCGAGGTGCTGTTCACGTCGGGCACGACCTCGAAGCCGAAGGGTGCGATGCTCACCCACGCCAACCTCATCCGTGCCGGTCACCGGGTCTCGCTGCACTACGCGTTGACCGACGGGGATCGGGTCGCCTCGGTCCTGCCGCTGTTCCACACGGGCGGTCAGAACATGGGCGTCATGGCGGCGCTCGCCGTGGGTGCCACCTGCGTGCTCATCGAGCAGTACTCGGCGAGCGCCTTCTGGGACCAGATCCGCGACCACGGCGGCACCTTCATCATGTTCGTGGCGACCCACGTCCGGACCCTGCTGGCGACTCCCGAGCGTCCCGACGATCGGGACCACCCCCTCCGCCGCACCGCCTTCGGGATGATGATCACCGACGACGAGCGGGACCGGTTCCAGAGGCGCTTCGGCGTCGAGCTCACCTATTGCTACGGGCAGACCGAGGCGTGCCTGCTCATCGCGATCGCCCCGCCCTTCGGCCCGAAGCGGTGGCCGGCCATGGGGCTCCCGGCCTTCGACCGGGTGGTCAGGATCGCCGACGACGACGGCAACGAGCTGCCGGACGGCGAGGTGGGCGAGATCCTCGTCGAGGCGGATCCCGGCCGCACGGTGATGCTCGGGTACGTCAACGACCCGGAGGCGACAGAGACGACGCTGGCGGGCGGATGGCTCCACACCGGTGACAACGGGATGATCGACGAGGCGGGCTACCTGCATTTCATCGATCGGAAGAAGGACATGATCAAGCGGTCGGGGGAGAACGTCTCGGCCCTCGAGGTGGAGACGATCCTCGTGGCCCACCCGGCGATCCTCGAGGCGGCCGTGGTCGGCGTCCCCGACCCGATCCGGGGCGAGGCCGTCAAGGCGTTCGTCGTGGTCGAGGGGGAGCGTCCGACCGACGAGGAGATCCAGGAGCACTGTCGCACGTGGCTCGCCCCCTTCAAGGTGCCCACCGAGATCGAGGTCCTGTCCGAGCTCCCGAAGACGTCGATCGGCAAGGTCCAGAAGAAGGACCTCAAGGCCCGCTGAGGCTCAGGACGAAGCCGCGTCCAGCTCCTCGATGTCCTCGGGAGAGAGGTCGAGGCCGGCCGAGGCGAGCAGTGCCGGGAGCTGATCCGCCCGACTGGCGCTCGCGATCGGGGCCAGGACACCTGGACGGCTGCGCAGCCACGCCAGCGCCACCGTGGCGGGCTCGACTCCGCGCCGGTCGGCAACGGCGACCACCGCGTCGACGACGCCGAAGCTGGGCCCGTCCCCGAGGTACTTTCCGATCCGGGAGTGGCGGACCCCTGTCGGATCGCCGGGCCGGTTGCGGTACTTCCCGGTGAGGAAGCCCTGGGCGAGGCCGTAGTACGGCAGGATCCCGAGGCCGTTGGCCTCGGCCACGGCGGCCAGGTCCCCCTCGAAGCGGCTTCGCTCGACGAGGTTGTAATGGGTCTGGAGGACGGAGATCCCCGACGCGCCGCCCTGCGCCAAGAGCGCCGAGAGGCGCTCGGCGGAGTAGTTGCAGACGCCGATCGCCCTCGCCTTGCCCTCGGCGACCACCTCGTTCAACGCTCCCACGGTTTCGGCGAGGGGCGTGTCGGCGTCGTCCAAGTGTGCGAAGAAGACGTCGATGACGTCGGTGCGGAGGCGGCGCAGACACTCCTCGACTCCTCCGCGGATCGCGTCACGGGACAGCCCCTTGTACGGCGCCTGCAGGCCCGTCTTCGTGGCGATCACGATCTCGTCGCGGTTGCCCCGTTCGGCCATCCAGTCCCCGATGATCGTCTCCGACTCGCCGCCGACGTTCCCCTCGACGAACGACGAGTAGACGTCGGCGGTGTCGATGAAGTCGCCGCCTCCCTCGACGAACGCGTCGAGGATCGCGAAGGAGGCCTCCCGGTCGGCGGTCCACCCGAACACGTTGCCGCCGAGACAGAGGGGGAATGTGTCGATGTCGGTGGTGGGGATGCGCGTCATGGCGGCAAGCGTACGGGATCGGGGAACGGGCCTCCGGCCGGGCGCCTAGGTTTGGGCCGAGCCACCGGGAGAGGGAGTCCGCCTCCCTCAGTTCGAGTCAGCGGTCCGGCTCGGCTGCCCGATCGTGACGATCGTGATGGACGACGGCGCGTACGGGGCCGAGATCCATCATCTCCGCCGCCGGGGCCTCCCGATGGACGCCGCCCGGTTCGCCAATCCGGACTTCGCCGCCGTCGCCCGCTCGCTCGGGGCGGATGGGCTCCGGCTCGAGCGACTCGCGGACGCCGCCGAGATCGGCGCCCGCGTCGCCGGGGGGCTCGAACGCCCCCTGCTCGTCCACGTCGAGATCGACGGAGACGTCGTGTCGCCCTGGTTCTCGGGGCTCGTCGAGCACGCCACGCGGTTCCTGGGCTTGCCAGGGGAACGGTCGGGGTGATTGACTGCGCGCATGGATGAGCGCCGCTGGGATCTGGCATCCGTGGCCGACGGCCTGACGGTCAGTCGGATCGTGCTGGCCGCCGCCATCGGCATCTCCGTCGCCGGCGACCGTCTCGACATCTCGGCAGTCCTGCTCGTCGTGGCGTGGCTGACCGATCTGCTCGACGGGATCGCGGCCCGCGCGGCGGCAGGCCCCACGCGCCTCGGCAACTGGGACTTCCGGGTCGACGTGACCATGGGCGTGTCGATCCTCGTCGGGCTCGTCATCGTCGGTCGTGTCCCGGTGTGGGTCGTGCTGAGCGCCGTCGTGCTTCTCGGCGTGTGGGCGCGCATCGGGGGGAACCCGGCGCCCGCCATGCTCTTCATGGCCGTCGTCTACGCCTGGTATCTCCTCAACCTGTTCGTCGACAAGCCTGCGCTGTGGTGGTTGCCGGTCGCCGCCATCCCCGTCGTCCTTGCCATCGATTGGCGGCGGTTCTCCCGGACGATCCTTCCGGCGTTCTTCTCCGGGATGGCCAAGCTCGGCGACACCGAGCTCGCCCGCGAACGATCACCCGTCCTCGACGAGTGGGCCGAGAACGAGGAGGCCGGCTGAGGTCGTGGCGTCGAGGGGTGCCGCTGCGGTAGCGTGATTGCTCGTGGACGAAGCGTCAGTCCGGGAGGGTGTCGTCGAGCTGCTCGGTGACGACGAACGGGTCGCCGCGTTCGCCGGGAGCCTGTTGCGCCGCGTGCCCCCCGAGCTCGAGACGGCTCCCGAGGAGCTCGCGGCGCGGGCCCGGTCTCTCTTCTCCTTCATCGAGCGGCGGAACAAGCCTGTCGCCGTGCGGGCGTTCAATCCGACGCCCGAGCACGGCTTCGCCGCGGAGGGGACGATCGTCGAGGTGAACCTCGCCGACAGCCCGTTCCTCCTCGACTCGGTGACCAACGAGATCGAGGCCTACGGCGTCGGCATACGGGCCGTCCTGCATCCGGTGGTCGGGATCGACCGGGATGAGGATGGTGTCGTCGCCGCGTTCCTTCACCCGCGCGAAGCGGAGACCCGTGAGTCCGTCCAGCACTACGAGCTCGACCGACGGCTCTTCGACGGCGATCTCCCGGGCCTCGAGCAGGCCATCACCGAGGTCCTGGCATCGGTGCGCTCGGTGGTCATGGACTTCGAGCAGCTCCGTTCGCGAGTCGAGCGCCTGATCGACTTCGTTCGCGACGCTGCGGGTCATGTGCCCGACGCCGACATCGGCGAGGCGGAGGCGTTCCTGAGGTGGCTCGTCGACGACAACTTCGTGTTCCTCGGCTACCGCGAGTACCGGATGTTCGACACGCCCGACGGTGTCGCCGTGCAGGCCGATGCGCCGACGGGTCTCGGCATTCTCCGCGACGTGTCGATGTCGAGCGCGGCCGAGGCCATCCTCCTGACCGACATGCGCCCCGAGATCGCCGCGCGAATCACCCACGGCGACATCCTCATGATCACGAAGACCAATCGGGTCTCTCCCGTTCATCGGGCCGTCCGCATGGACTACATCGGGGTGCGCCGGCTCGCCGAGGACGGCTCCACGGTCGGTGAGGCGCGGATGCTGGGTCTCTTCACGTCGAAGGCCTACATGGAGCCGGCCGCCCGGACGCCGATCCTGCGCCGCAAGCTCGCACAGATCCTCCGGGCCGAGGATCTCATCGAGGAGTCCCACGACCACAAGGCGATGGTGGATCTCTTCGAGGACTTCTCGAAGCACGACCTGTTCTCCGCGCCCACGGAGGAGCTCCGTGCCACGCTGGCGGGCCTGCTCGCGGTCCAGGAGCGGGAGCAGGTCCGTCTGTTCGTCCGGCGCGACCTCCTCGAGCGCAACGTGTCCGTCCTGGTCACGATGCCTCGGGATCGTTTCTCCGCCGACCTCCGCCATCGCCTCCAGGCGCTCTTCGTGGAGCGCTTCGGTGGCGAGAGCGTCGACTACCACCTCGCCATGGGGCAGACCGACGCCGCTCAGATCCACTTCACGATATGGGTCGGGACCGGGGTCGTGCCCGAGGTCCACTACCCGGATCTCGAGCGCGAGGTGCGGGAGCTGACCCGATCGTGGGTCGAGCGTCTCGGGGACGTGCTGGTGGAGGAGCGCGACGCCGAGGAGGTCCGGGAGCTCGTGGAGCAGTGGGGCTCGCGCTTTCCGGAGTACTACCGGGCGTCCACGCCGCTGCGGGTCGCCGCAGGCGACGTGGCGTGCCTCGCCGAGCTCGCCGTCGCGGACCGCCCCTTCGTCGTGGGGATCCAGAACGAGGCGGACACGATCGACGGTCTCACCCGCATCGCCCTCTACCGGAGCGACGGGAAGCGCCCCCTCAGCGATCTCCTTCCGGCGCTCGAGAACCTCGGGCTCTCCGTCGTCGAGGAGGTCCCGACCCGGCTCGTCGGCACGGCCGACCACGTCATCCACGACTTCGGGGTCCTCGCCCCGAGCGGCCGGGCCCTCGATCCCGAGCGCGCCGGTGTCGTGATCGACGCGCTCAC
>DATHYU010000414.1:0-3339 GCA_035458965.1 Acidimicrobiia bacterium
AACCCCGGCAGCACGGCGCGTCCACCCACGTCGAAGGCCGGGAGATCGCGCAGGTCGGCGGGCACCTCGTCGTCCCGGCCCACCCACACGACGACCCCGCCGCGGATCGCCACGGCGGCGTGGGTCATCACCCCCAGATCACCGGGAATCCGGGACGCGTTGGTGACGAGGTGGCCGATCGACCGGACGAGCAGCTCGGTCATTCCGCCATCGGGATCCGGACGCCGCGGTCGCGCGCGACGGCGATCGCCTCGTCGTAGCCGGCGTCGGCGTGCCGCATCACCCCGGTCCCGGGGTCGTTCGTGAGCACCCGTTCGAGACGGAACGCGCCCCCATCGGTGCCGTCGGCCACGACCTGCGCCCCGGCATGGATCGACTTCCCCATGCCGACGCCGCCCCCGTGATGGACGGCGACCCACGCGGCGCCCGACGCCGTGTTCAGCAGCGCGTTGAGGATCGGCCAGTCGGCGATCGCGTCCGACCCGTCGGCCATCGCCTCGGTCTCGCGGTACGGCGACGCGACCGACCCGCTGTCGAGATGGTCGCGGCCGATCACGATCGGCGCCGTCACCGCACCGGACCGCACCAGGTCGTTGAATGCCAGCCCGGCCTGCGCCCGCTCGCCGTATCCCAACCAGCAGATCCGCGCCGGCAGGCCCTGGAACGCCACCCGCTCCTCCGCCAACTCGAGCCAGCGATGCAGGGCCCGGTCCTCCGGGAACAGCTCGGCGACGGCTCGATCCGTGGCAGCGATGTCGGCCGGGTCGCCCGACAATGCGACCCACCGGAACGGCCCCTTCCCCTCGCAGAAGAGCGGTCGGAGGTATGCCGGCACGAATCCGGGGTAGGCGAAGGCGTCGGCGAACCCGCCCGCCTGCGCCTCTCCGCGCAGGTTGTTGCCGTAGTCGAAGACCTCCGAGCCGCGGTGGAGGAAGCCGACCATCGCCTCGCAGTGCCGGGCCATCGACGCCCGCGCCTCGGCCACGTACCGGTGTGGATCCTTCTCCCGAAGCCGGGCCGCCTCATCGGGGTCGTAGCCCGTGGGGACGTACCCGTTCAGTGGGTCGTGGGCCGAGGTCTGATCGGTCACGATGTCGACGGGGACGCCCCTCCGCAGGATCTCGGGGAAGGCGTCGGCCGCGTTGGCCACGAGCCCGACCGAGAGCCGCCGGCCTTCGGCCCGGGCCGCCTCGCAGCGCCGGAGCGCGTCGTCGAGATCGTCGGCGATCTCGTCCAGATACCGATGCTCGACCCGCCGCCGGGCGCGGTCGGGATCGACCTCGACGCAGAGGGCCACCCCGTCGTTCATGGTCACGGCGAGAGGCTGGGCCCCTCCCATGCCGCCGAGCCCGCCGGTGAGGGTGATCGTGCCTCGCAGCGAACCGCCGAACCGCTGATCGGCGATCGCCGCGAACGTCTGGAAGGTGCCCTGGAGGATCCCCTGGGTCCCGATGTAGATCCACGAGCCCGCCGTCATCTGGCCGTACATCGTGAGACCGGCGGCCTCGAGCTCCCAGAAGTCCTCCCAGCCGGCCCAGTCGGGCACGAGGAGGCTGTTGGCGATGAGGACCCGGGGCGCCATCTCGTGGGTGCGGAACACGCCCACCGGCTTGCCCGATTGGACGAGCAACGTCTCGTCGTCCTCCAGGCCTTCGAGGGTGCGGACGATCGCGTCGAAGGCATCCCACGAGCGGGCCGCCCGTCCCCGTCCGCCGTAGACCACGAGGTCGTCGGGGTTCTCGGCCACCTCGGGGTCGAGGTTGTTCATGAGGCAGCGCAGCGCGGCCTCCTGCAGCCATCCACGGGTGCGGAGCCCCGTGCCCCGGGGCGCCCTCACCGTCCGCGGACCGCTCATCCAAACCTCCCGGCGTCGACGCGACGGAGGCTACCGAGCGGCGTCCACGGCCGCTGCGAGGGACCCGTCCTCGACCAGGGTCGCGATCGCCTCGATGTCGGGCGCCGGCGAACGGTCCGTCTCCAGCGGCGTCACGACCGACCGCACGGCCGCCATCGCCGATTGCGAGCCCCGGCCGGGCTGCAGGGGAAGCCGGTGCTCGACGCCCCGGACGGCGCAGAGGATCTCGACGGCGACCACCCGGGCGGTGTTCGTGAGCACGTCGTGGAGCTTGCGCGCCGCGCCCCATCCCATCGAGACGTGATCCTCCTGGGAGCCCGAGGTCGGAATGCTCTCCACGGAGGCCGGATGGCTGAGCACCCGGTTCTCGGCCACGAGGGCCGCCGCCGTGTACTGGGTCAGCATGTAGCCGCTGTTCAGGCCGGGACGGCTCGCGAGGAAGGGCGGAAGCCCCGACGAGCGCTGCGGGTCCAGGATCCGATCGGTGCGGCGTTCGGAGATGCTCCCGAGCTCGGTGACGCCGATGGCCATGAAGTCCATGGCGAAGGCGAGCGGCTGGCCGTGGAAGTTGCCGCCCGACAGGACGGAACGCTCCTCGGCGAAGACGAGGGGATTGTCGGCCACCGAGCCCAGCTCACGGGTGAACACGCCCTCGGCGTGATCGAGGACGTCGGTGACGGCGCCGTGGACCTGGGGAGCACACCGGAGGCTGTAGGCATCCTGGACGGCGTGGACGAAGTCGTCGGCGTGGCTGGCGACGATCTCGCTGCCTTCGAGCAACGCGCCGATCGCCTCGGCCGACCGGATCTGCCCGGGATGGGGCCGCAGGGCATGGATCTCCGGCAGGAACGGACGAGCCGATCCGAGGAGCGCTTCGACGGACAGCGCACAGGCGATGTCGGCGGCGCGGGCGATCCGGCGGGCCCGCCGCAACGCGAGGATGCCCAGCGCGAGCATGCCCTCGGTGCCGTTCAACAGGCTGAGCCCCTCCTTCGCCCGCAGCGTCACCGGTTCGAGCCCGGCCTGTGCGAGCCCCTCGGCTGCGGGAACGACCCGTCCGTCGACTCGGACGAACCCCTCGCCGATCAGCGGCAGCGCCAGGTGGGCGAACGGCGCCAGGTCTCCGGAGGCGCCGACACTTCCCTGCCCGGGGACGACCGGAAGGAGGCCATGGCGGAGCAGCGCCGCCTGGGCCTCGACGATCTCGGGGCGAACGCCGCTGTGGCCCTGGGCGAGCGTGCGGGCCCGAAGCGCGAGCATGACCCGGACGACGTCGTCGTCGAGCGGATCACCGACGCCTGCGGCGTGGGATCGCAGCAGCGCCACCTGGGCCTCGGCGGCGAGGGCCGGATCGATCCGCGTGGACGCGAGGGCGCCGAAGCCGGTGGTGACCCCGTACACCGTCCGGCCCTCGGCCACGAGCTCGTCGACGAGCGCCCTGGCAGGGGCCATGCGCCGGTAGGCCCCGTCGGCGATCTCGATCG
>DATHYU010000415.1:0-4261 GCA_035458965.1 Acidimicrobiia bacterium
GACGAGCTCGTCCGTCGTGGTGGCCGCCGCGACGCCTTCGGAGACGGCTTGGGAGGCCGCGTCGGCGTCGGGATCGAAGCCGACCACCCGGTGGCCGCGACGGACCAGCCGGACCGCCATCTTCCCGCCCATCTTGCCGAGGCCGATCATCCCGATGTCCATGGCCCTCCTCAGAGTCCGATGCCGTGGTGGCGAAGCCCCGCCGCGGGGGGCTCCGTTCCCGCTGCGGCCACCGGTCGGGTGCCGGCGGGCGCCGCGCCCTGCCGGTCCGACCCGAGGTCGCCGAAGGGGACGAGGCCGGGGTCAGCCATCGAGCGCCGCGACGAGGTTCTCGAGACCGCCCCGGACGTCCGACCCGAGCTCGACGCGAAGGACCCGGCGCCCTGCGCCCGTCAGGGCCCGGTGGTCGCCGTCGGCCTGGCTGCGGACGAGTCGGCCGAACGTGTAGTCCTCACCGGGGACCGGCACGTCGTCGTCCGGTTCGTCCACGATCTGGATGAAGAGGCCGGTGTTCGGTCCTCCCTTGTGGAATTGCCCGGTCGAGTGCAGGAAACGGGGCCCGAAGCCGACCGTCGTGGCGAGGGTGCGCCGGTCGCGGACGGCGTGCCGTGCCCGATCGAGCATCTCGGATGCCGCCGAGGTCGGAGCGATGAAGGCCTGGAAGCCCACGTAGTCGGCGGGCTCGGCGCTGCCGAGGAGGCCGTCGACCGCGGCACGGAGGGCGGCGAGGTCGCGTGCGTCGACGGCATCGATCGCGCCGCCATCGAGGCGTCCGGCCATGGCCTCCTTCGCCAACTCCTTCGCGCGCTGGACGTCGGGCTGGTCGAACGGATGGATGGCCAGGACCGACCCGGCCGCCGCCACGGCGACCTGGGCACGGTACATCTCGGCGGTGATCTCGAGGGTCCCGGAGAGCTCGATGCGAATGACCGGGTGCCCGGCCGCCTCGAGAGCGGCGAGGGCCGCCACGTCGCCGCCGGCGTCGTCGGCGACCGTGATGGACACGAAGACGCGATCGTCCCCGTAGGACTCGGGGGCACCCAGCCGCTCTCCGGCGATCGGGAGGATGCCCGTCCCCTCCTTCCCGGTGCTCTCGGCGATCAGCTGCTCGAGCCAGTCGGGGAGCGAGGAGAGCGCCTCGGACGTGACGAAGGTCGCCTTGTCGCGTCCTTCGTGGGCCAGCTCGCCGAGGGCGGCTCCCAGCACGAAGCCGGGGTTGTCGGCGGCGACCTGGCGGGATGCGGCGGCCATGCGGGCAGCCCGGTCGAGAAGCAGTCCGACGTCGAGGCCCAGCAGTGCCGCAGGGACGAGCCCGAAGTGCGTCAGCGCCGAGTACCGGCCTCCGACGTCGGGGATCGTCTCGAACACCTTGCGATACCCGCGTTCGGCCCCGAGCGCGGCGAGGCCCGTCCCTGGGTCGGTGATCGCGGCGAAATGGCGGCCGGGCGCGTCGGATGCGGCGGCGGCGATCTCCCAGAAGTGGGCGAGGAACGAGAGCGGCTCGATCGTGGTGCCGGACTTCGACGCCACGACGAACAGCGTCGTCGTCGGATCGATCGAGGCCGTGACGGTTGTGACGGCGCCGGGATGGGTGCTGTCGAGCACCTGGAGGCGGGGATGCCCGTCGGCGACGCCGAAGGTCCGGGCGAAGACCTCGGGGGCGAGGCTCGACCCGCCCATGCCGAGGAGCACGACGTCGGTGATCCCGTCGGCGCGCACCTCGTCGACGAACCAGCGGATGTCCTCGACGTGCTCGCGCATGGTCTCGGGGAGGGTCAGCCACCCGAGCCGATCGGTCACCTCGGGGCGGGGCTCGGGGATCCACACCGTGTGGTCCTTGTCCCAGGTGCGCTTGACGAGGCCTTCGGACGTCCACGCGGACAGCCGGGCGTCGACGAGGGGGCCATGGGCCCCGAGGGACATCGTCTGGGGTGCCACCTCCGCAGCGAGGAGCAACCGCGCCTTCGTCTCGATCGTGTCGAGCATGCTCTGGTAGGACGCCGCGAAGGCGGCGACGCCGTCGTCCTGGAGCTGCTGCGTGATCGCGTCGAAGTCGATGCCCAGCGCTCCGAGCCCGGCAATGGAGGCGGCGGCGGCCGCGACGCCCTCGGTGACGGCGTCGGGACGGGCGATCCCGTGGTCCCGGAATGCCTCCACCGTCTGCGGCGGCATCGTGTTCACGGTGTTGTCGCCGACGAGCTCTTCGACGTACAGCACGTCGCGGTAGGCGGGGTCCTTGGTGCTCGTCGATGCCCAGAGCACCCGCTGGGGCCGGGCTCCGGCCGCAGCGAGGTCTGCGAAGGTCTCGCTCTCGAAGAGCTCCTGGTAGCGGCGGTAGGCCAGCTTGGAGTTGGCGACGGCTGCCGTGCCCCGCAGGCGCTTGGCCTCGTCGGTTCCGACCTCGTCGAGTCGGGCGTCGACGGCGGTGTCCACACGGCTCACGAAGAAGGAGGCGACCGAGGCGATGCGCGCCGGGTGGGCCGCCCGTCGGAGCCCGCGGAGGTAGGCCTGGGCCACGCTCTCGTAGTCGTGAAGGGAGAACATGAGGGTCGCGTTGACGTTGATGCCCTCGGCGATGAGCTCCTCGATGGCCGGGATGCCCTCCGGGGTGGCCGGGACCTTGATCATCAGGTTGGGACGGTCGACCGCCGCCCACAGACGCCGGGCGTCGCGGATCGTGCCCTCGGAGTCGCGGGCGAGCGTCGGCGACACCTCGAGGCTCACGTGGCCGTCGTGACCCTGGGACTCGTCGAAGACACCGCGGAGGACATCGCAGGCGCCCTGGATGTCCTCGATGGCGACCGCCTCGAACAGTTGCGTCGGCGTGGCGGCGGCGTTCAGCGCGAGCAGGGCGCGGAGGGCGTCGTCGTAGGCGTCGCTGCCGCCGATCGCCTTGTCGAAGATCGTGGGGTTCGACGTGACGCCGCGAACCCCGTCGGCCACCAGGTCGGCGAGACCCCCGTCCCGGACGAGATCGCGTCGGATGAAGTCGAACCAGACCGACTGCCCGTGCTCACCCAGCTGCTTCAGCGGTTCCATCGATCCCCCGGAAGTCCCGTCGTGCTCGCGGAACGCAAAGTAGCGGGAGCGGAGGATGAGCGTCCGCCCGCGAGGGGCGGCGGCCGCCTCCGGCGTGGCGGAGCCCCTCTCCGTCCCGGCTGCCCGAAGGGCGGCCATCTGCGGTGTGCTATCTGGAGAACAGCAGCTGGAACTCCATGATGCCCACATCCTCCACCGACAGCACGACGGCGGCACTCGGCCGGTCGATGTCGTAGTCGGCGAACACGATCTCGGTCGATCCGACGACGGCGATCACGTCGCCGACGAGCTGTGCGGCGATCGGGATGGTGATCTCCCTCGTGACGCCGTGGAGTGTGAGCTCGCCGGTGGCGTCGATCGTGAAGGGATCACCATTCGTCGCGCCGGCCGGGAGGTCGATCGGCCGGGTCAGGACGAAGGTCGCCGTCGGGAAGGCGTCCGTCTCGAGGGCCTGCCGGCGGAGGGCGCCATCGCGCCGTGACGAGTCGCTCCGGAGGGTCTGGAGGTTCGCCTCGATCGTCACCGACACCACGGTCGCACCATCGACGACGAGCGTCCCGGCGACGTCGGACGTCCGACCGGCGGCGGTCGTCAGGCCGATGCCGGCGAGCTCCTCCTCGACCCGGTACCCCAGGAACGAGTCGTCGCCGGAGGTCCAGGTACCCGTCACGCTCGTTCCCGCCGTGTCTGGCGCAGCGGTCGTGTCGGCTCCGGCGTCCGTCGTCGCCGTCGGCTCCGTCGTCGTGGTGGTCGCGGGGTCGCCATCGATCGCCGTGGTGTCGGGGGTGCCGGCCCGGGTGGTGGAGGTCGCGGCCCCGACGGCCTGGTCGAGGCTCACCGCCGGCGGGGCGTCCGAGCGGAGGAGGAACCACCACACCGCGAAGACGGCAATGGCGGCGACGGCCATGCCGCCGCCGACGAACACGAGGCCCCTGCGTCGACGATCCACGATCACTCCGGTCCTCCCCGGCCGCGGACGGGCTTGGCGCGGCCCCGCTCGACACGTGCGGCGGCCATGCTGGCGCGGAGTGCCGGCTACCTGACGTCGTCGGGAGCGGTTCGTGCTCCGAGGGCCCGGGTCAGGCGTCGACGATCACATCGATGAGGAACGTCGACTCGGGGGCGGCGTCCTCCCACTCCCGCCGGTACACGAGCATGAGCTCACCCTCGCCCGGGCCCGAGGGCTCGAAGACGAAGGTCGTGATGCCGGGAGATCCCAGGA
>DATHYU010000416.1:0-7586 GCA_035458965.1 Acidimicrobiia bacterium
GCGCCGCGGAGCCCTGCGACCCGGCTCGCGCCGCCGCGGATTCAAGTTCCACCCTCGAATCCGCCGATGCTCCTCCCAGGAGGAAGGATGTCGTGGACTCGTGACGATCACGGCGCGGTGATGGTGGAGTACGCCTTCATGGTCGCGTTCGTGGTCGCCGTCGCCTTCATCGGGGTGCAGCTGTTCGGCGAGTCCGTGCTGGGCCTGTTCCGGTCGGCCGTCGACGTGTCGCCGTAGCGCGACCGTGTCGTCGCAGGGCGACGACATCGCCCCGTCGCAGGGCGACGACATCGCCCCGTCGACCGGGCGAACCACCGGGGTGCGCGCCCGGCCTACCATCGCGCTCTGATGTTTCCCGGCGCCCTCCACCAGGCCGTTCGTGACGCCCTCGCCGCGGCGCATGCCGCCGGCGACCTGCCGGACCTGTCCGATCTGGACTTCGTCGTCGAGCGGCCGCGCGACCGGTCGCACGGCGACTGGGCCACGAACGCAGCGATGGTCGCCGCCCGCCCCGCCAGGGCCGCGCCGCGCACCATCGCCCAGGCCATCGTGGACCATTTCCCCGAGGTCGAGCACGTCGCGGGCCTGGAGATCGCCGGACCGGGGTTCGTCAACGTCACCCTCGAGCCGTCCTGGTACCGGGAGGTGCTGCGGACGGCGGCGCTCGGCGGCCCAGGCCACGCGCGGGCGGAGCCGGGCTCGGGGGAACCCATCCAGGTCGAGTTCGTGTCGTCGAACCCGAACGGCCCGCTGCACATCGGCCACGCCCGGGGAGGCGTGATCGGCGACGTGGTGGCGAGGCTCCTCGAGTACGTCGGCCACCCCGTCGAGCGGGAGTACTACTACAACGACGCCGGCGTCCAGATGGACCGCTACGCCGCGTCGCTCGAGGCCCGGTACCTGCAGGCGCTCGGCCAGGACGCCCCGTTCCCCGAGGACGGGTACCCGGGCCGATACGTGATCGACTGGGCGGCCGAGGCCGTCGACGAGATCGGCGAGTCCTGGCTCGAGATCGAGGGCGCCGAGCGGCTCGAGACGATCAAGGAGTGGGGCCTCGCCCGGGCGATGCGCGACATCGAGGAGACGCTGGAGCTGGCGCGCATCCCGTTCGACTCCTGGTTCTCGGAGACGTCCCTGCACGTCAAGGGCGACGTCGACGAGGCGATCGCCGAGCTCGACCACCACGGGCACCTGTACCGCAAGGACGGGGCCGTCTGGTTCAAGACGACCGACTTCGGCGACGAGAAGGACCGCGTCCTCGTGAAGTCCGACGGCACCTTCACCTACATCGCCCCCGACATCGCGTATCACCTCGACAAGTTCGGCCGCGGCTTCGGCCGGCTCATCAACGTCTGGGGCGCCGACCACCACGGCTACATCCCGCGCATGAAGGCGGCCGTCGAGGCGATGGGCTTCGAGCCCGACCGGCTGGAGATCCTCATCACCCAGACCGTCAACCTGTTCCGGGAGGGCGAGCCGGTGCGGATGTCGATGCGGGCCGGCGAGTTCGTGACCTTCCGGGAGGTGCTCGAGGAGGTCGGGACCGACGCGACGCGATACGAGCTGTCCGCCTTCAGCCCCGACACGGCGATGTCGTTCGACCTCGAGGCGGTCAAGCGCCAGTCGATGGACAACCCCGTCTACTACCTCCAGTACGCCCACGCCCGGATGCGCTCCCTCGAGGGCTTCGCCGTCGACCAGGGTGTCGAGCGGGTGGATCTCGAGGACGCCGACCTCACCCGGCTCGACCATCCCGCCGAGATCGCGCTGCTCAAGCAGATGGACCGGCTGCAGGAGGAGGTCACGGAGGCGGCGCGGCGGCGGGCGCCGCACCGCCTCACCGCGTACGGCCAGGACCTGGCCACCGCCTTCCACCGCTTCTACACCGACTGCCGGATCGTCACCGACGACCCCGTTCTCACGCAGGCGCGGCTCTGGCTCGTCGAGGGGGCCAAGAGCGTGCTCCTCGCCGTCCTCGGGCTCCTCGGTCTCTCTGCACCGGAACGGATGTAGGTGAACACCTCTCCCTGGCCGCTCACCACCTCGGACGTCGACGGTGTCATGACGATCGGGGGCGTCTCCGTCGTGGACCTCGCCGCCGAATTCGGGACCCCGCTGTGGGTGCTGGACGAGGCCGACCTGCGCGACCGGTGCCGGGCCTATCTCGACGCGTTTCCCGGTGTCGACGTGGGGTATGCCTCGAAGGCGTGGTGCGCCGTGGGGATCCTGCGAATCGTCGCCGAGGAGGGATTGTCGATCGACGTGGCGTCGGCGGGGGAGCTGCACACGGCGTCCGTCGCCGGGGTCCCCATGGAGCGGGTGATCTTCCACGGGAACAACAAATCGGTCGCCGAGCTCGAGATGGCCGCCGACCTGGGGGTCGGCCGGGTCGTGGCCGACTCGATGACGGAACTCGACCGCCTCGAGGCCGTGGGCGCCGCACGGGGCCATGTCTTCGACATCTGGATCCGGGTCACCCCCGGCATCGATGCCCACACCCACGAGTACGTGCGGACCGGCCACGACGACTCCAAGTTCGGGTTCACGCTCTCGCTGGGGCTGGCCGACGAGGCGGTCCGGCACGCCCTGGGCCTCGACCACGTCCGGCTCATCGGAGCGCACGCGCACGTCGGGTCTCAGATCTTCGGCACGGACGCCTTCGTCGCGAGCGCCGAGGTGATGATGGGGGCTCTCGCCCGGTGGCGTGACGAGCACGATCTCGTGCTCGGGGAGCTGAACCTCGGCGGCGGCATGGGGATCCGCTACACCCACGAGGACCACCCGGTCCAGCCCGATCGGTACGGGAAGGCGACCCTCGAAGCGGTGACCGGGGCCAGCGACCATCACGGCTACCCCCGGCCCCGGCTGTTCATCGAGCCGGGCCGGGCGATCGTCGGGCCCGCCACCGTCACCCTCTACGAGGTCGGCACGGTCAAACCGCTTCCCGGTCTCACCACCTGGGTGAGCGTCGACGGCGGGATGAGCGACAACATCCGTCCGGCGCTCTACGACGCCGAGCACGAGGTCCGTCTCGCCTCCCGGGGCTCCGACGCGGAGCCCATGACGGCCGACGTCGTCGGCAAGCACTGCGAGTCGGGCGACATCGTCCGCGAGCGCGCCAGCCTGCCGGGCGACATCGTTGCGGGCGACCTCCTCGCCGTCGCCGCCACCGGCGCCTACACCGCGTCGATGGCCTCGAACTACAACCGGCTGCCGCGGCCCGCAGCCGTGGTGGTCGACGACGGGAGGGCTCGCCTCCTGCAGCGGCGCGAGACGCTCGACGACGTGGTGGCCCGCGACGTCCTCTGACCTCTAGCCTCGGCACACGACGATCGGGGAGCATGGATGGACGTCGGGATTGCGCTGTGGACGGCCGATGAACTCGTCGAGGGGCGGCCGCCGTCGTGGCCTGAGATCGCCACGCTCGCGGCGCTGGTGGAGGATCTCGGCTTCGCCTCCCTCTGGTTCCCGGACCACCTCCTGTGGAAGCTCCCGGTCGGTCCGCGGGGATTTCTCGAGCACGCCACCGTCCTCGGTGCCGTCGCCGCCACGACGGACGAGATCACGATCGGCAGCGCGGTCATGTGCTCGTCCTTCCGGTCCCCCGGCATCGCCGCCAAGATCGCCGACACCACCCAGGAGGTGAGCGGCGGACGCTACGTCCTGGGCCTCGGCGCCGGCGGCCCTCGCGGCGAGTACGAGGCGTTCGGCTATCCGACCGATCACCTGGGATCCCGCTTCGCGGAGTACGTCGAGATCGTGGCGAGCCTGCTGCGCGACCGGACGGCCTCCTTCGAGGGGCGATTCCACTCGGTGTCCGACGCCGTGATGACGCCGACGCCCGAGTCGGGCCCGTCGCCCATCCTCGTGGCCGCCAGGGGGCTCCGGACGATCGAGACGGCGGCCCGGTTCGCCGACGAGTGGAACTGGTACACCATCGACGACGTCCGAGCCGGGTACTTCGCCCCGTTCATCGAGATGCTCGACGAGGCCTGCGAGCGGTTCGGGCGCGATCCGGCCGATGTGCGGCGGTCGGTCGACGTCATGGTCGCCGTCGAGCCGGCCGCCGGGCTGGTCGAGGGCGCCGAGAGCCTCGGCATGAGCCCTCTCGTCGGGGATCTCGATCACGTTGCCGGGGTGCTCGACGAGATCGGCGGGCTCGGGGTCGAGGAGGTCCATCTGTACCCGCTTCCGGGGTCGGGCGCGGCCGAGATCGAGGCTCTCGCCCCGCTCATCGATCGGCTCGCCTGAACCCCGGTACCATCCCGCATCCACATCCAGGAGGACCGCACATGGCCGTGGGTATCGGGGTGCTCGGCGCCGGCACGGTCGGCGGCACGCTCGTCCGCCGCCTCACCACCGAACACGACGTCGTCGCCGCCAAGACCGGCCTCGACCTCGAGGTCCGGCGGGTCGCCGTTCGATCGCTCGACAAGGTCCGCGAGTTCACGGTTCCCGACGGGGTGCTGACCGACCGGCCCGACGACCTGCTCGACGATCCCTCGATCGACCTGCTCGTGGAGGTCATGGGCGGCCAGGATCCGGCCGGGCGCCTCGTGCTCGCCGCCCTCGAGGCCGGCAAGCCGGTCGTCACCGCCAACAAGGAGCTCATCGCGGCGCAGGGGCCCGAGCTCATCGCCGCCGCCGAACGGAGCGGCGTCCCGCTGCTGTTCGAGGCCGCGGTCGGCGGAGGCATTCCCATCATCCGGCCGCTCGCCGAGACGCTTGCGGGGGAGAAGCTCCAGCGGGTGATGGGGATCGTGAACGGCACGACCAACTACATCCTCACGCAGATGTCGGAGGAGGCCACCGCCTACGCCGATGCCCTCGCCGAGGCCCAGGCCCTCGGCTACGCCGAGCCGGACCCGACCGCCGACGTCAGCGGCGCCGATGCGGCCTCGAAGGCGTCCATCCTCGCCAGCCTCGCCTTCGGTACCTGGGTGGGCCCCGCCGACGTGTATCGCCAGGGGATCGACGGCATCGACGTGCGGGACATCACCTTCGCCCAGGACCTCGGGTACGTCGTCAAGCTCCTCGCCGTGTCCGAGCGGACCCACGGCGGGATCTCCACGCGGGTGCATCCCGCCATGGTCCCGGCGGACCACCCCCTCGCCGCGATCCGCGGGGCCACGAACGCGATCTTCATCGAAGGGCCCTCAATCGGGGAGCTGCTCTTCGCGGGCCCCGGTGCCGGTGGCGAGCCGACCGCTTCGGCGGTCCTCGGCGACGTGATCGACGCGGCGCGCGAGATCCTGTCGAAGTCACAGGTGGCGCCGCGCATCCGCTTCGCCCCGGGCGACGTCGTCGACTTCGGCGACGTCTCCACCAAGTGGTACCTGCGGCTCGAGGTGGTCGACGCCCCGGGGGTGCTCGCCCAGATCGCGGCGGCGTTCGGCGCGGCAGGGGTCAGCATCAAGTCGGTCTGGCAGGAGGGACGAGGCGAGGACGCGACCCTCCTGCTCGTCACCCACGCGGCCGCGGAGTCCGACCAGCAGGCGGCCGTCGCCGCACTCCGCACCCTCGACGTCGTCGAGGAGGTCGCTGCCACCATCCGGGTCGTCAGCGACGAGGCATGAGCACCTGGCCGGGCGTCGTCGAGGCCTACCGGGACCGGCTGCCGGTCTCGGATTCGACCTGCATCGTGACGCTCCACGAGGGCAACACGCCGCTCATCCCCGCCCACCACGTCTCGTCCCTGGTCGGCAGGGAGGTGTACCTCAAGTACGACGGGGCGAACCCCACCGGGTCGTTCAAGGACCGCGGCATGACCATGGCCGTCACGAAGGCCCTCGAGGACGGTGCCCGGGCGGTGGCCTGCGCCTCGACCGGGAACACGTCGGCGGCCGCCGCGGCATATGCGGCGCGAGCCAACATGGAGTGCCTCGTCATCCTGCCCGCCGGCAACGTCGCCCTCGGCAAGCTCGCGCAGGCGATCCGCCACGGCGCGAGGGTCGTGGCGGTCGACGGCTCGTTCGACGACGCCCTGGAGCTCGTCCGCAAGGTGACGACCGAGTACGACATCGTGCTCGTCAACTCGATCAACCCCTATCGGATCCTCGGCCAGCAGACGGCGGCCTGGGAGGTGCTCGACGCCCTCGGGGGTGCCCCGGCGGTGCATGCGCTCCCGGTCGGCAACGCCGGGAACATCACGGCGTACTGGAAGGGCTACACCCGGGAGGACGCCACGCCGCGGATGTGGGGCTTCCAGGCGGCGGGAGCCGCCCCGATCGTGCTCGGCCATCCCGTTGCGAGCCCCGAGACCATCGCCACCGCCATCAGGATCGGTGCTCCGGCGTCGTGGACGGCGGCGGTCGAGGCCCGCGACCAGTCGGGGGGACGGATCGAGGCCGTCACCGACGACGAGATCCTGGCCGCCTACGCGCTGCTCGCCGAGAAGGAGGGGGTGTTCTGCGAGCCGGCCTCGGCCGCCTCCGTCGCCGGGGTCCAGAAGTTCGCCGCCGACCTCCCCGACGGGCCCGTCGTCTGCACGCTGACCGGCCATGGCCTGAAGGACCCGGGGACGGCGCTGCGGGGGGTTCCGGAGCCCACTCCGATCCCGGCGACGCTCGACGCGCTCGTGACGCATCTCGGCTGGTAACCGAAGTTTCTTTGCGATTGGCGCCAGCGGCGGTATCATCCGTCTCGGGCATTCGACCCATTCCCATCGCTGCAACTGCCGCTCTGCTGCGCATTGCGCGCCGTTTCGCAGCGATCGGGGCCCATTCCGCTGGCAACCCGGTGACCGCATCACCCGCACCGTGTCGCTCGCAGGTCGGACCGGAAAGGAACCCATGACCAGCAGAGCCAAGCTGCAGGAGAAGAACCTCGAGGAACTGCGTGTGATCGCAGGCTCCTTGGGCATCGACGACCACGAGTCACTGCAGAAATCGAAGCTGATCGCCGCCATTCTCGACAGCGACGGCTTCGAGGTGAGCGACGCGCCGCAGCCGGTCGAGCTGCCGGCGATCGAGGAGCATCGAGACACCGACGACGATGCGAAGGATTCCGCAGGGGCGAAGACGGACGACGGTGAGGCCGCCTCCTCCGGCTCCAAGGACCCGGGTTCCGCGGGCGGCTCCGTCGACACGGCGAAGCAGAAGCCGCAGGACCGCAGGGATGGCGCCGACTCCAGGGGCGGCTCCGGATCCGGGGGCTCCGACGGCGATGGTGACGACGAATACGACGATGCCGGCAACCGCCGCAGGCGCCGCCGCCGGCGCGGTGGCGGTGGCGGTGGCGGTGGCGGCGAGCGCGAGTTCTTCGACGAGAGCGAGGCGGAGGTCCGCGAGGGGATCCTCGACATCCTCCCGGAGAACTACGGCTTCCTCCGGGTCACCGGATACCTTCCCGGCGACAAGGACGTGTACGTCTCCGCCAGCCAGGTCCGCAAGTTCGGCCTCCGCAAGGGTGACGTCATCAAGGGACCCATCCGGCCCGCCCGGGCCCAGGAGAAGTTCCCCGCCATCATGCGGATCGAGTCGGTCAACGGCATGTCGGTCGAAGAGGCCCGCCGACGCCCGAAGTTCGGCGATCTCACGCCGCTCTTCCCGGACCAGCGGCTCCGACTCGAGATCAGCGGCCAGCAG
>DATHYU010000417.1:0-2626 GCA_035458965.1 Acidimicrobiia bacterium
CACGAGACCCTCGGAGTCCACGGCCTGCTGGAGTGCGCCCATGGCGTCTCCGCTCGGGTCCATCCGGGCGGCCTCGAGGGCGAGCAGGAGGCTCAGGTCCGGGTCGTTGGAGAGGACTTCCACGGCGTCGATGGCGAGTGCCCGCGCACCGGACGCTCTCGCCTGTCGTTCGGCGCGTTGTCCGTTCGCCGCGGCGACGAACGCGAACACGATGGCGACGGAGGCGATCGCGGCGAGAACGCCGGTCAATGCCCACCGACGGGTGCGGGCACGGCGCTGGCGGGAGGCTTCCGCCTCGTGGCCGGCGAGAACGTACTCCCGTTCGGTCTGCGTGAGGAGCAGGGTCGTCGTTTCGACGAACTGGGCGTATCGGTCGAGCCTCCCTCCGGCGAGAAGAAGCCCGGCGTCTCGGCCGGACTCGTCCCATTCCGACGCGAGGTCGTCGAGGCGGCGACGGGTGGTGAGTTCGTCCCGTGCGTCCTCGATCCAGCTTCGAAGGCGGTCCCACTCGGTGAGCATTGCCTCGTGGGCGATGTCCGCAGTCGGCTCTCCCGTGAGCGCATCGCGGTCGAACGTGAGGAGCCGGGCCCGCCCGAAGGCATCGATGATCGCTTCCACATCCGGTCCGAGGTGATCGAGATCGGTCAGGGTGGCGCGTCGACGGGTGTCGGTGGTGCCTTCTCCGGGCGTGACGAGGCGGAGGAAGACCTGCTGCGCGGTCTCCCGCTCTGGTGCTGCGAGGGAGGAGAAGGTCTGGTCAGCGCGTTGCGCCAGAGCACCACGGAGGCCGCCGACGCGTTCGTAGTCGGCTCGGGTGAGGCTGTCGGCGTCGCGTCGGTCGAAGGCCTCGGTGAGCGCATACTGCAGGAGCGGGAGGGCACCCGGATTCTCGGCGACATCGGTGACCACGGACGCGACCAGGGTCGGGTCGACCTGGATGCCGACGCGGCCTGCCGGCTGCACAACCGCCTTCTCGAGGTCGGCGGCGCTCATCGGAGGGATCAGGACCGTCCCGTCCTCGATGAGAGGACCGAGGGCAGGATGTGAGAGCGGAGGGCCGAGGAAGTCTGAACGAACCGTCACGAGAACGGTGAGCAGCGTCCTCGCATCCGCAATGGCATCGATCAGGCGGTCGATCAGGGCGGCGCGCTCGTCCGGAGAACTCAAGGTCCACAGCTCCTCGAACTGGTCGATGACGAGCAGAAGGGGACGGTCCGGCTCGAGGAGGCCGATCTCGAGCTGGTCCAGGGGACGGTCACCGGGGAGCATCCGAGCGACCCGATGGCCGGCGCGCATGACCGGGATCACGCCGGCGGACGCGATGCTGCTCTTCCCGCACCCCGACGGTCCGACGAGGGCGACGAACCGGGAGCGCTCGAGCTGGGCGACGACCCTGGCGACGAGGTCCTCCCGCCCGTGGAAGTCCTCGGCATCGTCCTCCCCGAAGGGCCGGAGGCCCTTGAACGGGTTCGGCGTGTCGTCGGTCCGGGGTGCGGCCGCGGTCGGCGTGGCCCAGATCGGCAGGTCGAGGGAGTCGTCCTGGGCGAGGATCCTGCCTTCGAGGTCCCGGAGCTCCCGGGACGGGTCGATGCCCATCTCGTCGGCGAGGATCCGGCGGGTGTCCTCGTAGGCGCGCAGTGCATCGGCCTGCCGTCCACTCCGGTACAGGGCGAGCATCAGCGAGGCCCGGAGCCCTTCCCGCAGCGGATGGTCGGCGATCAGGCGCTCCAACTCGGCGATCAGATCGGCATGACGCCCGAGGGCGAGGTCGGCTTCGACTCGCGTCTCCATGGCGCGGAGGCGGAGCTCCTCGAGGCGGCGGATCTCGTCCTGGGCGAACTCCTCGTACGCGAAGTCCGCCAGCGCCGGACCCCGCCACAATCCCAGGGCGTCGCGAGCAAGGGCGGCGGCCTTGCCAGGATCCTCCTGCAGAACGGCGCGGGCCTGCTGGAGCAGGGTCTCGAAGAGTGAGGCGTCGACGTTCTCGGTGGAGACGTCCAACACGTAGCCGGCCGGGGTGGTGCGGACGACGGTGCCGTCCGTACCCCGTTCTCGATCCGGCTCCAAGGCGTCCCGCAGCTTCGAGAGATGGAACCCGACCGTCTTCACGCCACCGGACGGCGGATCCTCCCCCCACAGGCGATCGAGGATCCTCTCGGCGGGGATCGGTTCGCCGGGATGGAGCAGGAACAGGCCCAGGAGGGCCCGCTGACGTGGCGCGGAGGGCGCCCGCTCGGCTCCGTCGATCTCGACCACCAGTGGTCCGAGCACCCCGAAGCGGTTGGCGCTGCCTCCAGACACACCGTGAAGGCTAACCAACCAGGGTTAGCGGCGGGTCCTGGGCGGTTAGTGCATCTCAAAACCCCAGGTCAAGGGCCCCGTTGGTCGGTTAGCCGTGTCCTAACCGGTCGCTAGCCCCGCCTCGGGGTGAGCCCAATGCCCGCGAGCGGATCGTGCGGGCATGGAGAACACAAACACCCGCACCCGCACCCGCAAGACCATCCTCTCGATCGTGGCAGCCGGCATCACCGCCGCAGCGATCACCGTCCCGGTCCTCACCGCCTCCGCCGAGGCCCCCACCGTCGAGGCGGTCGTCGAGACCCGAATCCCCGAGCCCACCCCCCCC
>DATHYU010000418.1:0-5043 GCA_035458965.1 Acidimicrobiia bacterium
TCCGCGGTCGGCAGGTCGACGAACTCGCTGATCCAGCGCAGGGACACCTTCATCGGTACTGCTCCGAGACCCGAGCGTCGGGATCGAAGAAGAGCCGGAGCTCGGGCACGCCGTAGCGGATCAACGCGAGGCGGTCGATGCCGACCCCGAAGGCGAAGCCGGAGACCTCGGTCGGGTCGTAGCCGACGGCCTCGAAGACGTTGGGGTCGACGACACCGCATCCGAGCAGCTCGATCCATCCGGTGCGGCCGCACGTGCGGCAGCCCGACCCGTCACAGGCGAAGCACGAGACGTGCATCTCCGCCGAGGGCTCGGTGAAGGGGAAGAAGTTCGGGAGGAACCGGATCTCGCTGCTGGGGCCGAAGAACTCGCGGGCGAAGTAGTGCAGCGTCCCCTTCAGGTCGGCGAAGGTGATGTCCGAGTCGACGGCGAGGCCCTCCATCTGGTGGAACACCGGGGTGTGCGTCGCGTCGGTCTGGTCGCGACGGTAGGTGCGCCCCGGGGCGACGATGTAGACGGGCGGATCGTGCTGCTCCATGTACCGCGCCTGCACCGGCGAGGTCTGGGTGCGCAGCAGGACCCCCTCGGGATCGCTGCCATGGGCGACGTACAACGTGTCGGACTCGAGCCGGGCCGGATGGGTCGGCGGGGTGTTGAGGGCGTCGAAGTTGTAGAACGCGGTCTCGACCTCGGGACCGGATGCCACCGAGTACCCGAGCCCGACGAAGATGTCGACGATCTCCTCCCACACCTGCATCACGAGGTGATGGGTGCCGAGCGCCGGGGCCCGACCCGGAAGGGTCATGTCGACGCGCTCGGTCTCGAGGCGGGCCTGTTCCTCGGTCGCGGCGAGCTCGGCGCGGCGGTCCTCGATGGCCCCGGTGATGGCGCGGGTCACCCCGTTGACGGCGCTCCCGACGACCTTGCGCTCGTCCGGAGAGGCGTCGCGAAGACCACGGCGCGCGACGGCGACCTCGGAGCCGTCCCCGAGCAGCTCCTCGCGGAGCGCGTCGAGGTCCGCGACGGTGGCGGCGGCGGCGAGTCGCGCCAGCCCGTCGTGCTCGATCTCGCGCAGGCGGTCGGGAACGCTCATGGGCGGTGGAGGTTAGTGCGGGCCCGGGGCCCGTCCGGCGGAGACGGCGTACGCGACGATCGCACCCGCAACGGCGGCGTTCAGGCTCTCGGTCCCCGCCGCCATCGGGATCGTCACCCGCGCGTCCGCGGCGGCGGCCACCGCTGCCGGGAGCCCGTTCGCCTCGTCGCCCACGAGGATCGCGACCGGCAGGTCGTCGGGCCGGGACGGAACGGCTCCCCCCGCCACGACGGTCGCCAGCACCCGCCGCGGGTGGCCGCGCAGCCCCTCGACGTCCGCCACGAAGCCCACCGGCGCCCGGAAGTGGGCCCCGGTCGCCGCCCGGAGCACCTTCGGCGACCAGACGTCGGCCGTGCCGGGCCCAGCCACGAAGCCCATGCCGAAGGCCGCCGCCGTGCGCAGCAGCGCCCCCACGTTGCCCGGATCTCCGACGCCCCACGCGACGAGGAGGTCGCCGGGCCCCGGCGGGAGGGGGGCGGGGATCTCGATCACGGCGACGGGCGACTGCGGAGTGGTGGTCGTCGAGAGGCGCTCCAGCACCGGGCGGGTCACCACCACCACCTCGACGCCGGACGCGGCCCCGATCGTGGGATCGTCGGCGAGGGCGAAGACGCGGACGAGGCGCCCACCGTGGGTGAGCGCCTCGTCGAAGAGGGTCGGGCCCTCGATCAGCGTCCGACCGGAGTCCCGGCGATGCCGGGCCCGATGCAGGCGAATCGCGTCGGCCACCCGCGGGTTGCGGGCCGACGAGATCGGATCAGCCGTCGACGGCCCCCTTCGCCACGGTCACGAGATCGGCGAACGCCACCGGATCGTTCACCGCCATGTCGGCGAGCATCTTCCGGTCGACCTCGATCTCGGCGGCCTTCAGGCCGGCCATGAACTGCGAGTACGTCGTCCCGTTCTGCCGGGCGGCGGCGTTGATGCGGGTGATCCAGAGCTTGCGGAACTCGCCCTTGCGCGCCCGGCGATCCCGATACGCGTCCTGCATCGCGTGCATGACCTGCTCGTTCGCGGCGCGATACCGCCGGCCCCTGGCGCCCTTGTAACCGGACGCCCGCTCGAGGACCTTGCGGCGCTTCTTGCGACTATGGACGGAGCGCTTGATGCGTGCCATCGGGTCCTCCTACTTCCCCAGGAGCTTGCGGGCGCGACGACGGTCCCCGGGGGACACATCGACCTCGCCCGCGAGCCGACGGAGCTGGCGACTGGTCTTCTTCCCCACCACGAGGTGGGCACGGCCGGACTGACGACGACGGATCTTGCCCGTCCCCGTCACCTTGAACCGCTTCGCTGCGGAGCGATTCGACTTCGCTTTCGGCATGAGCTGGTACTCGACTCTCAGTCGGTGTTCTCGGACTCGGGCTGGTCCTCGTCCGTCTTCGGTTTGGGCCTGCGGACCGGAGTGAGCTGCATGGTCATGTTCCGTCCCTCGAGCCGCGGCGGCGACTCCACGACGCCGACCTCGGCGACGTCGTTGGCGAGCCTCCGGAGGATCTCCTCCCCGATCTCGGGATGGGTGACCTCACGGCCCCGGAACATCATCGTGACCTTGATCTTGTCGCCCTCTTCGAGGAACTCCACGACCCGGCGCGCTTTCACGTTGTAGTCGTGGACGTCGATCTTGGGGCGGAACTTCACTTCCTTGATGACCGTCCTCGTCTGCTTCTTGCGGGCTTCCCGCTCACGGACGGACTGCTCGTACTTGTACTTGCCGTAGTCCATGAGCCGGACCACCGGCGGGCGGGCGTCGGGGGCGACCTCGACGAGATCGAGTTCGAGTTCCTCGGCCAACCACTTGGCCTCGTCGATCGACTTCACGCCGATCTGTGAGCCATCGGGTGCGACGAGTCGCACCTCACGAGCGCGGATACGGTCGTTGACGCGGAGTTCCTGTGCTATCGAATGCCTCCTCGATCGGGCAACAAGAAACCGGCAGCGCGCGCTGCCGTCTCCCGGTGGTGGGACCGCGGCTCACCTGGGGTGGCCGGGTGGGAAGCAGCGCTTCCGCTTTCACTGTCTCGGTTGTGGCGCCCGAGTATACGGGGGCCCGGATCGGTGGACAAAGACGATGCGGTGGCGCACGCCGGGCACGGGACGGCCGGCCGCGGCGCCACGGCGCGAGCCGAACGCGGGTCGGGGCGTCGGCCACGGACGCGCACCGTGTCGGGCGCACCGGTGCCGTCTCCGCGGCGGGTGGGGCCCGTGGGCACCGGGGCGCGCCGGCGAGCCCCTGCGGGACGATCAGAAGAGGCTCTGCTGCGGATCCTCCGGGAGCGGGCGCTCGTAGCGATGGACGCCGGCGATGGCGTCCATGAAGGCCCACGATCGGCGGTGGATGCCACTGGGGCCGTAGAACTGCAGCGCTGCCCTGTGCCGGGGGCCGGGATATCCCTTGTTGCCCTCGAAGGCGTAGTGGGGGTAGTGCTCGGCCTCGTCGCGCATGATCCGGTCGCGCGTCACCTTCGCGAGGATCGACGCCGAGGCGATCGACAGCGACGTCGCGTCGCCCTTGACGATGCGCCGCGTCCTGCCGCCGACGAAATCCCAGTTGCCGTCGATGAGGACGACGTCGGGATCGACCCCGAGGCCCTCGATGGCACGGCGCGCCGCCAGGCGCTGGGCCTCCGACATCCCGAGCTCGTCGCATTCGTCGTGTGTCGCATGCCCGATCGCCCAGGCGTCGACCCAACCGGCGACCCGATCGAAGAGGGCCTCGCGCTCGGACTCGGTGAGCATCTTGGAGTCCCGGACCTTGTAGACCCGCCGGTCCCTGGGCACGACGGCCGCCCCGATGGTGAGCGGTCCGGCCCAGGCGCCGCGCCCCACTTCGTCGATCCCGACGACGACCCGGGCGCCCGACTCCCAGTACTCGCGCTCGACCGCGAGACCGGGTGCCCTGCGCTTGAGGGAGGGACGGAGGGCGGGAACCGTGGTCACCCGGACGACGATACCGCGGGCCTCGTCATCGCCCGCGGATCGCCCGGATGGCGTTGGCGGCGACCACCGCTCCCTCGGCGGCCTCCGCTCCCTTGTTGCCCGCCCCCGGGAGGCTGCGCTCCCTCGCCTGCTCGGGGTCGCGAACCGTGAGCACGCCGAAGGCGACGGGAACCCCGGTGGCGACCGACACCTCGCGCAGCCCGGCCGCGGCCTGGGTCGCGACGTGCTCGTAGTGGTCGGTGTCTCCCAGGATGACGGCGCCGAGGGCCACGACGCAGTCGTACCCGGCCTCGGCGAACGCCCTGCTGACGACGGGGAGCTCGAAGGCCCCGGGCACCCGGACGACGGTCGGCTCGGAGGCCCCGGCCAGCCGGAGGGCGTCGAGGGCTCCGGCGAGCAGGCCCTCGGTCACGACGGCGTTGAATGTCGACACCGCGATGCCGACGCGGAGCCCGGTTGCGTCGAAGGCCGCCTCGAGGTCAGCCATCGGCGACGTCCAGGTCGAGGAGGTGGCCGAGCTTGGTCGCCTTCGTCGTGAGGTACTCGCGGTTCTCGGGCGTCGGACTCGTCTGCAGTGGGACCCGATCGGTGATGCTGAGGCCGTACCCCTCGAGGCCGGCGCGCTTGGCCGGGTTGTTCGTCAGCAGCCGCATCGACGTGATGCCGAGGTCGACGAGGATCTGGGCGCCGACGCCGTACTCGCGGGCGTCCGGAGCGAACCCGAGCTCCAGGTTGGCGTCGACGGTGTCGCGTCCCTCCTCCTGGAGCGCATAGGCCGCCAGCTTGTGCATCAGGCCGATGCCGCGGCCCTCGTGTCCGCGGATGTACAGCACGACGCCTTCGTCCTCCTCGGCGACGCGGGCGAGGGCCTGGTGGAGCTGGGAGCCGCAATCGCAGCGGCGGCTCCCGAAGACGTCCCCCGTGAGGCACTCGCTGTGGACCCGCACGAGCACGTCGGGGCGCCCGTCGACCTCGCCGCGCACGAGCGCCACGTGATACGTGCCATCCAC
>DATHYU010000419.1:0-8436 GCA_035458965.1 Acidimicrobiia bacterium
GCGTCCCCCGCCGGCGGAAGGGCCCCAGAAGGGCCGTCGGCTACCAGTCCACGCCGATGTACTTCTCCTCGAGGTACTCGTGGAGGCCCTGATAGGAGCCCTCGCGGCCGAGGCCGGACTGCTTCCACCCACCGAAGGGGGCGGCGGGGTCACTGATCAGCCCGCGGTTGACGGCCACCATGCCGGCCTCCAGCCGCTCGGCGACCTGCATGCCGGTCTTCCCGTCCCCGCTGTACACGTAGGAGATCAGTCCGAGGTCGGTGTCGTTCGCCTGATCGATCGCATCGTCGAGGTCGTCCCAACGGACGATCGGAGCGACCGGGCCGAAGATCTCCGTGGCGAGGATCCCGGCCGAGCGCGCAACGTCCTTGATGACCGTCGGCAGGTAGAAGAACCCCTTCCGATCGGGGGAACCTCCCCCGGTGATGATCGTGCCCTCGTCGGCGGCCTCGCCGACCAGCTCGGCCACCTTGTCACGCGTCGACGCGTTGATGAGCGGGCCCACCTCGGTCCCCTCTTCCATCCCGCTCCCCAGGCGCATCCGCGACATGCCCGCCGACAGCTTGTCGGCGAACTCGTCGGCGACGGCATCGTGCACGTAGAAGCGGTTCGCCGCCGTGCAGGCCTCGCCGGCGTTGCGCATCTTCGCCAGCAGCGCGCCTTCGACGGCCTTGTCGATGTCGGCATCGGCCATGACGAGGAACGGCGCGTTGCCACCGAGCTCCATGGAGGTCCGGAGGACCCGGTGGGACGCCGCCTCGAGCAGCACCCGCCCCACTTCGGTCGAGCCGGTGAACGACAGCTTGCGCACCCGATCATCGGACAGCGCGGCGTTCACCGTGGCACTGGAGCGATCGGCCGGGACCACGTTGACGACGCCGGCGGGAACACCTGCCTCCTCGAACAGATCGGCGAGCGCGAGAGCGATCAGCGGCGTGTCCGAGGCCGGCTTGAGAACCACACTGCAGCCGGCGGCGAGCGCCGGGCCGATCTTGCGCGTTCCCATGGAGAGCGGGAAGTTCCACGGCGTCACGAGGAGCGAGACGCCGACGGGCTGGTGGATCGTGAAGATCCGCTTGTCCCCCGCCGGGGCGTCGTAGACGTCGCCCCGGATGCGAACCGCCTCCTCGGAGAACCAGCGGAGGAATTCGGCGCCGTAGCGCACCTCGCCCAGTGAATCGGAGAGCGTCTTGCCGTTCTCGCGGGTGATGAGCTCGGCGAACTCCTTCTCGCGCTCGATCATGAGATCGAAGGCGCGTCGCAGGACGGTGGACTTGTGGCGTGGTGACGTCGCGGCCCAGGCAGGTCCGGTCTCGTGGGCCGCGGCGACGGCGTCCACCATGTCTGCCGGCGAGCCGCTGGCCACCGACACCAGGTGCTCCTCCGTTGCCGGGTCGAAAACGTCGATCGTGCGGCCATCCGAGGCGTCGCGCCACTCGCCGCCGATGTAGAGCCGGTTCTTGCCCTCGGCGGTGAGGCGGTCGAGCAGGGTCATGGGAATCCTCCGAAGCAGGGTCGCGCCGATGCTACCGAGGTCTTGGCCCCATCCGAGGGCTGGTCGTAGGCTTCGGGCATGGGTCGTCTCCTGGCGTCCATCGTGTGTGCTGCCCTGGTCCTCGGCGCCTGCGGCGGCGACGATCCGGGACCGATCACCACGGCCTCCTCGACCACGGCGACCGCGGCGCCGTCGACCACGGCCACCGTGCGTCCGCCGTCGACCACCACGGATCCGGTGACGACGAGCGCACCGAGCACCCTCCCCCCGACGACCACGAGCGAGGGACCGCCCCGCGTGTTCCTGCCGCACGTCTCGCTCGGCCCGCCGCCGTCGTATCCGGGCAGCGCCGGCGCGAGCGGCTCGGGCTGCCATGCAGACACCGGTCCTCCGGCGGACGGCGCCTGGTTCGGCAACGTCGGGGCCGCCGACGCGGCCGGAGTGACCTTCGACCTCGCCTGCTTCTACTTCGGGCCGATCGCCCAGACGGAGGCGGCCGCCGACGGCGCCGAGGCTCCCGGCGGCTTCTACATCCGCAACTCGAGCCCGCTCACCCGCGACGTCGCCATCCCGCCGGCGACACCCGTCTACACGATCGACGCGTCGACGGGGAACACGTTCCTCGAGCTCACCTTCGCCGACTGGCCGTCGGGCGGCGGCGGCTACATCCCGTGCCCCGGCGAGTACTGCGGCGTGTGGATCTCGATCACCGAGGGTCTCGTCACCGGGCTCGTCGAGCAGTACCTGCCCTAGAGCTCGATGACGGGGATGTCCCACCCCTCGGCAAGGGCGTGCAGCTCGGCCCGCACGTCGCCGTACACGAATCCATAGTGGTGCTCGAGCCCCTCGGCCATGATCGTGTGCATGACGTCGGAGGCAGGCCGGTCGAACCGGATCACCCCGGCGGTGCCGGAGAAGGCGAGCGGGGCCCGCACCATCTCGCCGCCCCCGACGACGAGCGCGTGCTCGTTGCGCCGCTGGCTGAGACGGGCGATGGTCACCCGTCCCGGCTTGAAGGCGAACTCGTTGAGGAGCGGTTTGCGCCGATTCGAGTGCACGGTGGCGACGGGCGCGCTCCCCTGGGTGTCCGCCATCGGCAACGGGCCCTTGCCGCAGTGCCAGAGCACGCCGGTGCCGTCGGCGAGGTCCATCTCGACGAGATCGGCGACGAGCGCCGGGCCTTCGGCGAGCCACTGCAGGGCGAGCGCGGTCAGTGCCCCGTAGGCATCGGCCTCGCAGGCGGTGGGGATGCCGTCCTCGTTCATCATCGCGGCCGATCCGCAGAGGGCGCCGCCGTACTCGGTGAAGCACTCCGGCCAGCACCGGACGGCGAACCCGGCGAAGTCCCCGGACGCCGCGAGCGTCTTCAGCGCCGGGAGGAACCGCAGCGAGTTGTCGAGCTCCACCTGGTCGACGGCGTCGAGACCGCTCAGGCCGGCCGCGGCTCGCTGCCGCGTGACGGCGACGGCCTCTCGATCGACGGCACGCGCCCGGGCGAACAACTCTGGCAGTGCCAGGGCCTCCACCCGCGTGCCGACCAGTTCGGCCACCTCCACGGGGTCATAGGCGCAGGGCACGAAGCCCACCGGGTGCTCACCGATGACACCCACGCGGGACGCGGCGAGACGGACCCGCACGTCGTCGGCTCGGGCGATCGCCTCGGGGGCCAGGCCCGACACCGAGGGCACCGACCACGCCCCGGCGGCGACGGGGTCGGCGGTGACGAGCCCGAGCACCGCCTCTGCCGCCCGGGGATCCGAAGGATGCAGGTAGAGGTACGAGTACGACCTCCCGATCCGCGCAAGGGCATGTCCCGCGAGGTTGATCCCGCAGAAGGAATTGAGCCGGAGCCGGCCGCCCGTCCGCTCCTCCGGGAAGCCCCACAGCGCCAGCGGCGCGTCGAGGGCGTGGCCGACGACCTCGGTCATCGACGCGTCGGTGAACGTGACCTGCATCACGACGAGGAGGTCGAGCGACTCCCCCTTCAGCGTCTCGATCGCCGCCTGGGTCGCCGGCGCGTCGTAGAGGAGGCCGCGGGGGCCGACGATCTCTGCGCCCGTCTCGTCCAGGACGGCGAAGGCGAGTCCCGCCATCTCCTCGGCGAAGGGCACGTCGAAGGTCTGCCTCCCGAGCGGGAGGACGCCGATCCGGGTCATCGGCTATTCGTAGGTGGTCTCGTCCCAGAACCCCTGGAACTTGCCGAGTCCGACATCGGTGTACGGGTGATCGAAGGCGTCCTTGAACACGGCCATGCCGGCCGTGACGATGTCGGCCCCGCTCACCGCCGAGTTGACGATCTGACGGGCGTCGCGGGCGGCCGCGACGATGATCTCCGTCTCGAATCCGTACGTGTTGCGGATCGTCGTGACCTCGTCGATGAAGTGCGTGACCTCCTCGCCGTTGGCCTCCTTCCACCCGATGAAGGGGGAGACGAAGGCAGCGCCCATCCGCATCGCCTGCAGCGCCTGCGCCGGGGAGAAGACGAGCGTGAGGTTCGACTTGATGCCGTCGGCGGCCAGCTCGAACACCGCCTTGAAGCCGGCCTCGGTGGCCGGGAGCTTGATGACGAAGTTGGGCGACATGGCGGCGAGCTGCTTGCCCTCTTTGACCATCTCCGTCCAGTCGTCGAGGTGAGGGTTCACCTCGACGGAGATGGGCTTGTCGGTGCCGGCGAAGATCTCGGCGATCTCGGTGACCACCTTGAGAAACGGCTTGCCCGACACGAGGACGTGCCGCGGGTTCGTGGTGACACCGTCGATGTTCCACATGTCGAGGGCGTACTGGATCTCGTCCGTCATGGCGCTGTCGAGGAAGAACTTCATGGCTGCTCCGTGTGCTCGAGCTCGTGAGTCGCTGAGAGTAGAGGATGGGTGCGGTCGAAGGCCCGACTCACTCGAGGGCCTCCCGCACCTGGGCGGCCGTGATCTCCGAGACCCGGCGGTTCGATTCGACCGTGACGCCGGCGATGTGCGGCGTGATGAGCAGGTTCGGGACCCGATGGAACCGCGCCGCCGCAACCGGACCGAGCGGCTCGTGCTCGAACGTGTCGAGCGCGGCGCCCCCGAGGCGGCCGGACCGGAGGGCGTCGACGAGCGCGACCTCGTCCACGATGCCGCCGCGCGCCGTGTTGATGAGGACGGCGCCGGGACGCATCGACGCGATGCGATCCGCGTCGACCAGCCGGGTCGTCTCGTCGGTGAGCGGCACGTGCAGGCTGACGACGTCCGACGACGCGAAGACGTCGTCGAGGGGGAGTCGGGTCGCCCGGCCGAAGGATCCCGGATCGACGTACGGGTCGAAGGCGGCCACGGTCATCCGCATCGCCCAGGCGCGCACGGCCACCTCCTGGGCGATCCGCCCGTACCCGACGAGGCCGAGGCGGGTGCCCGCGACCTCGTGACCGGCGAGCTCCGCCCTGGGCCACTTGCCCTGGAGCATCTGGTCGTGCGCCCGGTAGGCGCCGCGCCGCAGCATGAGCGCGGCCGTGATCACGTACTCGGCGACGGCGATGGCATTCCCACCCGTCGCCGGCCGCACCGCGACTCCCCGCGCCGCGCAGGCGTCGAGGTCGATGTTGTCGAGCCCCACGCCGAGGCGGCCGACCACGACGAGCTCCGGGCCGGCATCGAGAACCTCTGCGGTCACCTGCGTCCGGTTGCGCACGATCAGGGCCTTCGCCGTGCCGACCAGGGCCTTGAGGTCGTCGACCCGATCCACCAGGTCGGGCTCGTAGACCACGTCGAAGTCGGCGCGCAGCGAGTCGACCGCCTCCTCGTCCATGAACTCGGTGATGACGATCGTGGTCATCAGGCGCTCGCGATCGCTTCCCAGTCGATCGGCGCGTCCTTGTCGAGCGTGGCATCCGCCGGCGGCATCGGGTACTTGAGCCCGGAGCCGCAGTTGAACAGCACGACCCGCTCGTCCCTGGAGACGAGGCCCTGGTCGAGCGCCCTCAGGTAGGCGGCATGCGTCGCCGCGCCCTCCGGTCCCATGAGCAGGCCGTCCTCGACGCCGATCGATTCCTGGGCCGCCTGGATCTCGTCGTCCGGCACCGAGATGGCGAAGCCGCCCGAGTCCCGCACCGCCCGGAGGATCAGGAAGTCGCCGATCGCGATCGGGACGCGGATCCCGCTGGCGATCGTGTGGGCGTCCTCCCAGAGCTCGGCGTGCTCGACACCGTCATGGAACGCCTTGACGATGGGCGCGCACCCGTCGGCCTGGACGGCAACCATGCGCGGCAGCTTGTCGCCGAGCCATCCGATCGCCTGCAGCTCCTGGAAGGCCTTCCACATCCCGATGAGGCCGGTGCCGCCCCCCGTGGGGTAGAAGATGACGTCGGGGACGTCCCAGCCGAGCTGCTCGGCGAGCTCGAGGCCCATCGTCTTCTTCCCCTCGATGCGGTACGGCTCCTTCAGCGTGGAGATGTCGAACCACCCCATCGCCTCCTTGCCGGCGCCCACGATCTTGCCGCAGTCGTTGATGAGGCCGTTCACCCGCCAGACCTTGGCCCCCTGGAGGGCGATCTCCCGGACGTTCACCTCGGGCGTGTCGGCGGGGCAGAACACGAAGGACTCCATGCCGGCCCGGCTGCCGTAGGCGGCGAGCGCGGCTCCGGCGTTGCCGTTCGTCGGCATGGCGATCCTGCTGAAGCCCAGTTCCTTGGCCATCGACACCGCCATGCAGAGCCCACGGGCCTTGAACGAGCCGGTGGGCAGCCGTCCCTCGTCCTTCACGAGGATCTCGGCGCCGCCGAGACGCGCCCCGATGCGCTCGAGCGGCACGAGCGGGGTGGTCTCCTCGATGAGCGACACGATGTTCTCCGTGTGGCGCACGGGCAAGAACTCGCGATACCGCCAGAGATCCCATGGGCGGCGCGCGAGCGTCGCCTTGTCGAGCGCTGCCGCGATACCGTCGAGGTCGTACCGGACGAGGAGCGGCTTGCCGCCCTTCGACAGCGTCTGTGGGACATCGCATTCGTACGGTTCGCCGGTGAGTCCACACTCGAGGTGGGTGACGAAGGTGGGGCGATCTTCGGTGAGATTGAGCAGATGATCCATGGGGCTCCGACGGGACGGGGAGCACCGAGGCTACTGCGGGCACGATCGACCTCGGCGCCCCGAGCAGCGGCCGTCCGAGGACGATAAGGTGGAGCCGATGGTGCACCCCCACCCCAGGATCGCCGCTCAGCGATTCGGATCGACCCTCGAGGTCTGCGACGGGTACGTGGTGGGCGTGTACGACCTCTCCGCCACCGGAGGCCCCGAGCACACCGTGCTCGTCCAGGGCCGCTCCGCCGCCCACGTCCGCAAGCTCGCCACCCGGGTGAGCGGTCGGCTGGACGCGTCCGTCGAGGGACGGGCCCCCGACGGCAAGGACGCCTGGGTCGTCATCGACGGCGGCGACGTGGTCGTGCACATCCTCACCGACGGCGCCCACCGCCGATTCGGTCTGGGCGAGCTCTTCGACCAGAAGGAACGGCTCGACGAGGCCGACTTCGCCTCGGAGCTCTCCGACCGTCTGAAGTCCGCCTAGGCGCGCCGCAGCTCGACCGCCCCGACCAGGCGCGAGATGAGCACGACGAGCAGGAGCTGGCCCGTGAGCGCCTCGACGACCACGAGCGCCCGCGTCAGGTCGCTCGCCGCGGCGATGTCCCCGAACCCGACCGTCGTCAGGACGATGAACGAGAAGTAGAAGAGCGCGCTCCCGGCCCCTGCGCCGGGCGCCTGGGGCGGCGAGAAGGCGTCCGGGTTCGTCCAGGCGACATCGGTGTAGACGACCCCGAAGAGGATCCCGATGAGCAGGTAGAGCGTCACGCCCGCGAACACCACGTTCACCGTGACGGTCCCGGCCCGGAGGATGAACCGGAGGACGAGGAAGGGCGCCGCCAGGGCGACGCCCAGATGGACGACGGAGGCCAGCACGCGCAGGAACTCGGCGTCGCTCGTCGCGGACACGACCCGAAGGACCGAGCCGCCGGCCAGAACCCCGATCGTCCACCATGTCACGGTCCGGCTCGCTCGGATGCCCCGCAGGATGGCGATCGCCGCGGCGTACGCCATGACACCGGCGACGATCCGCCCGAGCCGGGTGGTGTCGGCCAGCTCTCCGAACACGTACACGCCCACCAGCAGCAACGCCGCGAGCCCGAAGTCGAGACTCTGGGGCTCCCTCGGCTCCGTCATCGCCGCGCCTCGAGGATCGCGGCGAGCGAGGCGGGAGCGACGTTGCCTCCCGACACGACGACCGCCGTCGGCCCGTCGAGTCCGATCTTCTGCGCCAGCAGGGCCGCCACGCCGACGGCTCCCCCGCCCTCGACGGTCTCGCCCTCCTCGGTGGACAGCCAGGCCATGGCGTCGCCCATCTCCTCCTCGGACACGAGCACGATGTCGTCCAGGAGCTCGCGGCACATCTCGAACGTGTGGTCGTTCGTGGGGCCCAGACCGCCGGCGAGGGCATCGGCGAGGGTGTCCTCCTCGACGACGTCGGTGAGCCGGCCCGCCCTGATCGACTCGTACATGGCCGGACCACGGTCCTGGCTCACGCCGATCACCCGGATCGACCGGTCGGCCGACTTCAGGGCGACGGCGATGCCCGCGATGAGCCCTCCCCCCGACAGCGGGACGATGGCGCACGTGAGCTCGGGGAACGCCTCGAGCATCTCGATGCCGATCGTCCCCTGACCGGCGATCACCCGGGGGTCGTCGAAGGGGTGGATGAACGTCAGGCCGCGGTCGGCCACCACTCGACGGGCCTCGGCGTCGGCATCGTCCTGCGTCGGGCCCGCCACGACGACCTCGGCGCCCAGTGCGGCGATGGCGTCCGCCTTCACGGCGGGCACCCGCGACGACAGGCAGATCACGGCCTTCGCTCCGAGATCCGCCGCGACCTTCGCGACCGCCCGGCCGTGGTTGCCGCTCGAGACCGCGACGACGCCGCGCATG
>DATHYU010000420.1:0-2079 GCA_035458965.1 Acidimicrobiia bacterium
GGCTGAGAGCGATCGCCGTGTCCCGATCGCTCTCGAGGGCCACCACGACGGCCAGGGGCATCGTCTGAGTCCGCCCTTGGAGGCTTCCGGCGAAGGTCACGGTCGCGCCGAACTCGCCGAAGGCGCGGGCCCAGGTCAGGAGGGCCCCTGCCGCCAGAGAGGGGCCGATCATGGGCAGCGTGACCCGTCGTAGGACGCTCAGCCGGCCTGCCCCGAGCGTCGCCGCCGCGGCCTCGAAGCGCGGATCCAGGTTCCGCAGGGCGCCCTCGACGGTGATGACGAGGAACGGCATCGCCACGAACGTGTTGGCGACGACGACACCCCAGAACGAGAACGGGAGCACGATGCCGGTCGCATCGGCGAGCGGCTCGCCGATCACGCCCCGCCGGCCCAGCGCGAACAGCAGGGCCGCTCCGGCGACCACCGGGGGCAGGACGAGCGGGAGCGTCACGACGGCGCGCACGAGGCGTCTGCCGGGGAGCGGCGCACGGGCGAGCATCCAGGCGACGGGAACCCCGAAGAGGACGGCGAGCAGCGTGGCCGCGACGGAGCTCGTGATCGAGACGCGCAGCGCGTCGAGGGTGAAGTCGCTCGTGAGCAGGTCCGGGATCCGGGACCAGGGGACCCTCACGACGAGCGTCACGATCGGCACGGCGAAGAACACCACGCCGACCGCTGCGAGGGCGGCAAGGGTGCGCGGGGTGCGGCGGCGGCTCACGGCGCGGGACCGAACCCGTGGCGCCCGAGGATCTCCTGCCCGGCGCCCGACGTCAGGAACTCGACGAACCTCTCGGCCGCCCCCGGAGCGTTCGAGGTCGCGAGCGTGCCCGCGAGGTAGGTGGTCTGCGGGGGCTGCGGTATGTCGAAGGAGGTGAGGGCGCCCTTCGAGGCCGTCACATCGGTGCGATAGACGATTCCCGCGTCCAGTTCGCCGGCGATCAACTTCGCGACCAGCGAGCGGACGTTGGGCTCCTCGGTCGAGAGCGCCGGTTCGATGCCGGCGTCTGCGAAGGCGGCGGCGGCGAGAGCGCCGCACGGCACGGCGCGGGTGCAGGTGCCCACGATCACATCGGCCCGGCCCAGGTCGGAGAGGCCCGAGATCTGCGCCAGGTTGGCCGCGGGCACGGCCACCACCGCGATGTTCGTCGCGATCGCGACACCGCTGGAGCCGAGCAGCCCGGCGTTCTCGAGGGCGCCCAGGTGGACCGGGGCGGCGACGACGACGACGTCGGCTCGGATGCCGTCGAGGACCTGCTCCCGCAGCGATGCGCTGCCGGCGAAGGAGAGGCTGACGTCGATGCCCGGTGTCGACGCCTCGAACGCCTCGGCGATCTCGGCGAATGCTTCGGTGAGTGACGAAGCAGCGAGCACGCGGAGGTCGTCGTCGGCAGTGGTGGGTGCGCAGGCTCCCAGCACGAGGGTCGCGATCGCGAGCAGGCGGCGCATGACGGGAGCGTAGGCGAGCCCGGGAGGCTCCGGTCGGGAGGCGCGTGAGGCGATGTCGCGCCTGCACGCCGCCGTTCGGAGGGACCCTCGGGTTCCCCTTCGGCTACGCGGGGCCGGCGGGATCCGCATCGAGGTGGGAGGCGACCAGGTCGGCGACGGCGCGTTCCCGAAAGTGGAAGAAGTGGTCGCTGCCGGCGAGGACCTCGAGCCGGCCGCCCGCCGCCTCCGCGTACTCGCGCAGATCGTCCACGGTCGTGAACTGGTCGCGATCGCCGATCACGAAGAGGCGGCGTCCCGGCGGAAGGTCCGATGGAGGGGGGAGGGAGCCGCCGCTCGAGAGCCGGACGGGTGAGGCGATCCCCGCCCAGGGCAGGGTCGAGCCATCCCGGTACTGCCACCGCAGCGAGGTCGCCGCCCCGAACGACCATCCGGTGACGGACAGCGGCAGGTCGGGATGGGCCCGGGCGGCGGTGCCGACCGCTGCGGCCACGTCGTCCTGCTCGCCGATCCCGTCGTCCCACTCGCCCTCGGAGCGGCCCACGCCGCGGAAGTTGAAGCGAAGCACGGCATGGCCGTGGTCCGCGAGGGCGTCGGCGACGGTGCGGATGAGCGGCGCGTTCATGGTGCCCCCCT
>DATHYU010000421.1:0-3040 GCA_035458965.1 Acidimicrobiia bacterium
TCTCCCGGTTCGTCACGATGACGAACGACACACCCTGGGCGTTACCCGCCGTCGGTGCCGACAGGCCGGCCCGTACCACGCGGTCGAGCGCCGCCGGGTCCACCGGCTCCCCCGTGTGGCGCCGCACCATCCGGCGCCGCCGCAGGGCGTCGCCCAGCTCCACTAGACCCTCTCGATCGCAGCCACGAGGTCGGTCATCGCCTTCTTCGCATCGGCGAAGAGCATCTTGGTGCGGTCCATGTAGAAGAGCGGGTTGTCGAGACCGGCGAAGCCGGGAGACAGGCTCCGCTTGATCACCACGACGGTGGCCGCATGGTCGACCTCGAGGATGGGCATCCCGAAGATCGGGCTCGACGAGTCGTCGCGCGCCGAAGGGTTCACGACGTCGTTCGCTCCGATGACGAGGACCACGTCCGTCCGCGGGAGGATGGCGTTGGTCTGGTCGAGGTCGAGGAGCTGGTCGTAGGGCACGTCCGCCTCGGCGAGGAGCACGTTCATGTGGCCAGGCATGCGCCCGGCGACCGGGTGGATGCCGTAGGCGACCGACACGCCCCGGCGCTCGAGCTCCTCCATGAGCTCGCGGAGGGCGTGCTGCGCCTGGGCGACGGCGAGGCCGTAGCCGGGCACGACGACGACCTGCTGCGCGTATGTAAGGGCGATCGCGACGTCGTCCGCGGACGTCGACGTGGCGTCGCCGTGTTCGGAGCTTTCCACCGGGCCGCCGCCACTCCCTGCTCCGAACGCCCCGAAGAGGACGTTCCCGAGGGAGCGGTTCATCGCCTCGGTCATCAGTTTCGTGAGGATGAGGCCCGAGGCGCCGACGAGGGCGCCGGAGATGACGAGCGCCGAGTTCGTGATCACGAACCCGGTCATCGCGGCAGCGATGCCCGACAGCGAGTTGAGGAGCGCGATGACGACGGGCATGTCCGCGCCGCCGATCGGGTTCACGGCCAGCACCCCGAGGACCAGGGCCGCTCCGCCCGCGAGCCAGAAGGCGAGTCCGTCCTGTGTCGCCTGGGCCCAGACGATGAGGACGATGGCCCCCCCGAAGAGCACGCCGTTGACGATCCGCATGCCCGGGTAGGTGACGGGCGAGCCCGAGATGAGGCCTTGCAGCTTGGCGTACGCGACGAAGGAGCCGGTCAGCGTGATGGACCCGATGACGACCGAGAGGATCATCGTGAGGATCGTCTCGACCGGCAGCGTGACGTCCTCGAGGCGGATGAACTCGGCGCCGGCCACGAGGGCGGAGGCCGCGCCGCCGAAACCGTTGAACGCGGCGACCAGCTGGGGCATCGCGGTCATCTGGACGCGGGTGGCGAGGAGCGCGCCGATGGCACCGCCGAGGGCGAGCCCGGCGATCAGTGCCCACCATTCGAGGATTTCGAGGTCGAGCAGGGTGACGACGACGGCGACGAGCATGGCGCCCGACGCGATGAGGTTTCCGGACCTCGCCGTGCGCGGGGAACCGAGCCTCTTGAGGCCCACGATGAAGGCCGCTGCGGCTGCGAGGTAGACGAGGTCGCGGGCGGCGTCGCTCACGACTCCTCCTCCCTCGTCCTGGGTTTGCGGAACATGCCGAGCATGCGATCCGTCACGAGGAAGCCCCCGACGACGTTGATGGTCGCGGTGGTGACGGCCAGGAACCCGAAGACGGTGGCGATGGTCTCTCCTCCGGCCGTGGCGGCGATCACGGCGCCGACGAGGGTGATGCCCGAGATCGCGTTCGACCCCGACATCAGCGGAGTGTGCAGCGTCGGGGGCACCTTCGTGATGACCTCGAAGCCGACGAACGAGGCGAGCACGAACACGGTGATCCCGACGATGAGCAGGGAGCTCATCCTCCACCTCCCAGGAGATCGCGGACTCGACTCGATACGACCTCGCCACCGTGGACGACGCAGACGCCGGCGGCGATCTCGTCTTCGGGATCGATGGCGATCAGGCCGTCGTCGTCGGCGAGGTGCTGGATGAGCGACACGAGGTTTCGGGAGTACATGTCGGAGGCGTCGCCGGATTTGCGCGACGCGAGGTCGGTGGGCCCGAGGATCGAGACTCCGGCGTGGACGACGGTCTCGCCGGCGACGGTGAGCTCGCAGTTCCCGCCGGTCGAGGCGGCCAGGTCGATGATCACCGATCCCGGTTTCATCCGCTCCACCATGTCGCGTGACAGCAGACGCGGAGCCGCCCGTCCCGGGACCTGGGCCGTCGTGATGACGATGTCGGACTCCGCCACGGCGTCGGCGAGGGCCTCCTGCTGCCGGCGGCGGGTCTCCTCGTCGACCTCGCCGGCATACCCGCCGGCGGTCTCGGCGGTCTCGGCGACGGGACCTCCGACGAACTTGGCCCCGAGGCTCTCGACCTGCTCCCTTGCGGCGGGGCGGATGTCGTAGCCCGAGACGATCGCACCGAGACGGCGGGCGGTGGCGATGGCCTGGAGCCCGGCGACACCGGCGCCGAGGACGAGCGCCCTCGCCGGCGGGATGGTGCCGGCGGCCGTCATGAGCATGGGCATCAACCGGGGGAGCGCGGAGGCGGCGACGAGCACGGCTTCGTAGCCTGCTGCCGTCGCCTGACTGGAGAGGGCGTCCATGGACTGCGCGAGCGTCGTCCGCGGCACGAGCTCCATGGCGAGGGCGGTGACGCCGGCCCCGGCGAAGCGGGCCATCTCCCCTGGGCGGCCCAACGGATCGAGGAAGGCGAGCACGGCCCGGGTCGATCCGATGTCGTCCACCGTCACCGGGCCGACGGCGAGCACGAGGTCGACCTCGGTGGGCTCCCCGATGACGTGGGCACCGGCGTCCTCGTACTGCTCGTCGGGGAAGCCGGCGGCCACACCGGCGTCCGTCATGACGTCGACCTCATGGCCCGCGGCGACGAGGCTCTTCACCCCTCGCGGCGAGAGCGCGACGCGGTGCTCGGCGGGGGCGGGCTCGCGGAGGACTCGGATTCGCACGAGGGGGAAGGCTAACCGTCCTCGGGAGCGTCCTGGCACTCGCCGGGAGTCGCCGGGGCGCCCGAACGGCGTCGGGCCCGGTGC
>DATHYU010000422.1:0-8149 GCA_035458965.1 Acidimicrobiia bacterium
TCGGCGGCCCCGGGTCCGTGATTCACGATCTCGGCGGGGACGTCGCCGCGGAGCGCGACCCCGACCGACGAGCCGATCCGGGCCGACCCGACCGCCACGTCCGAGCCCCGGAAGCAGTGGAGCATCCGGTTCACGTCTCCGGAGGCGGTCGGCAGGGTGTAGGACGAGTCCGGACCCACGCGGACGAGCCAGATCGCGAGCTCGCCATCGGGATGCGATCCCCAGGAGTCCGGCGGCGGGGAGGGCGGGACGTGACCGTCGATCGCCCCGGCGATCACGTCGACGGAGACTCCGGGAGCCGGGGTGATCGTGGGGATCTCCTCGCTCCACAGCATGCCGAAGTAGGCGTCCACCATCTTCGCCTGCGGTGGCAGGTTGAGCCAGATCTGGAAGAGCTCGAGGGGGTTGTCGTGGTCGCCGGCGAGCAGCGGGAACATCTCGCTGTGCATGATCCCGCTGCCGGTGGTGAGCCACTGGACGTCGCCCTGCCCGTACCTGGCGGTCGCCCCCAGCGAGTCGGAGTGGTCGACGAAGCCCCGCCGCACGACGGTGACCGTCTCGAACCCTCGATGCGGATGCTGTGGGAAGCCGGGGACGTGGGAGCCGTGATACATGCTCCAGCCGTCCCGGTACGAGAAGTCGGCGCCGATCCGCCGCCCGGCGAGCGACGCCTGCGGACCCAGCCGGTCGTCGCCGGCCGGGTAGTGATCGACGTGGTGGACGGTGAAGATGAAGGGATCGAGCCCGGTCCAGGGGAAGCCGAGGTCGACGGTCTCGATGACGGGGTCCATGCCTGACTCCAGATGATTGAACCGTGCAATCATATCCGCCCGAACGCGGCTACCGGAGCCCCGGGCACGGCCGGTGCGACGGGCCGGTGGGATCGCGGCGCATCCGGGGATCGCAGCGCGTGGGATCCGCAACGACATCGCCCTCCGACGACCCGCCGAGTCACGGAGACGCACGAACGATGCGTCTTGTCAGGCGAGGCAACACCCGGTAACGTCGGCCGCCATGGCGCTGTGCATGTGTCGGTGTTCGCATCCTCGGGCGGCTCGCCCGGGTGCCCCGGCACGCGCCTCGCACTCGTAGCCCGACGCCACCGCCCGAGGATCGTCTCACCGGCGTCGGGCTTTCGTGTACCCCGACCGCCCCTGGAGGCCCTCCATGTCCGACGAGCGACTTCTCTATCGGCTCCTCACCGGCATCGACGACCGTGCGTTCTGCGAGAAGGTGAGCACGGCGCTGGCCGAGGGCTACGTGCTGTGGGGCTCGCCGGCGATCACCCATGACGGCGTGCAGGTGGTGACCGCCCAGGCCGTCGTCCTCGCGGAGGCCCGATGAGCTACGCCGGCGACCTGCCCCCGGGTGACGCGTTCGAGCGGCTCGCGACGGATCCGGACGCCGTGCTGGTCGACGTGCGCACCGCCGCGGAGTGGCAGTACGTCGGGGTCCCCGACCTCTCCTCGATCGGCAAGGGCGTCATCGGCATCTCCTGGCCCCTCCCCGGCCAGGGGACGGCCCAGGACTTCGTGGACCAGTTGACCGATCTCGACCCTGGCGCACCCCTTCTCTTCATCTGCCGCTCCGGGCAACGTTCCCGATCGGCTGCGGTCGCGGCAACCGCCGCCGGCTTCGGGGAGGCGTACAACGTCGCCGAGGGGTTCGAGGGCGATCTCGATCCGACGGGCCACCGCGCCACGGTGTCGGGATGGAAGGTGGCGGGGCTGCCCTGGAGACAGACGTGACGCACGGCGACGACACGATCGCGGTCCGCGGTGGGCTCTCCCGCAGCGCCTTCGACGAGACCGCCGAGGCGCTCTACCTGACATCGGGCTACGTGTACGGATCGGCGGCCGAGGCCGAGGCGGCCTTCGCAGGGGACCACGAGCGGTACATCTACTCCCGGTACGGCAACCCGACCGTGGCGGTGTTCGAAGAGCGCATGCGGCTCCTCGAGGGCGCCGCGGCGGCGTGGGCGACGGCGTCGGGCATGGCCGCGGTGTTCAACGCCCTCGCCGCCTCCGTCGTCACCGGCGACCGCGTCGTCGCCGCCCGCGGGCTCTTCGGGTCGTGCTTCGTGATCCTCGACGAGCTCCTCCCCCGCTGGGGGGTGCACACCGAGTTCGTGGACGGCCCCGACCTCGACCAGTGGGAGCGAGCCCTTGCATCACCGGCCGCGGCGGTCTTCCTCGAGAGCCCCTCGAACCCGATGCAGGAGATCGTGGACGTCGCCGCGGTGGCCGATCTCGCCCACGCCGCCGGCGCCACCGTGATCGTCGACAACGTCTTCGCCACGCCGGTCCTCCAAAGGCCCTTGACCCTGGGGGCCGACGTGGTCGTCTACTCGGCCACCAAGCACATCGACGGCCAGGGCCGCACGCTGGGCGGAGTCATCCTCGGGAGCGAGCACTTCATCACCGAGCGCCTGCAGCCACTCATGCGCCACACCGGCCCGTCGCTGAGCCCGTTCAACGCCTGGGTGCTGCTGAAGGGCCTCGAGACGCTGGGGCTTCGGGTTCGGCACCAGTCCGGCTCCGCGCTGAGGATCGCCCAGACGCTGGAGGTGCATCCCCGGGTCCGGGCGGTGCGCTACCCCTTCCTGGCCTCGCACCCCCAGCACGAGCTCGCCCGCCGTCAGATGCAGGCGGGCGGCACGGTGGTGACGTTCGAGGTCGACGGTGGGCGGACCGAGGCCTTCGCCGTGCTCGACGCACTCGAGATCATCGAGATCTCGAACAACCTCGGCGACGCGAAGAGCCTCGTCACCCACCCGGCGTCCACGACCCACCGGCGCCTCGCCGCCGACGTGCGCGGCGCGATGGGCATCACCGAGGGTGTCATCCGGATCTCGGTCGGGCTCGAGGACGTCGAGGACCTGCTCGCCGATCTCGATCACGCACTGGATGCGTCGTGAAGCCGCAGATCGACGTCAACCTCCCCCGGATCAATCAGGCCGCGGTGGCCTTGCTCACCGCCATCGCCTTCGTGCTGCAGTGGTGGCCGCTCGTGGCGATCGCCTGGGCCACCATCGCCGTCACCCGTGCCTTCGGCCACCGCTACGGGCTGTGGAGCCAGCTCTACCTCCGCTTCGCCAGGCCCCGCCTCGCGACGGCCCCCGAGACGGAGTGGTCTGCGCCGCCGCGGTTCGCCCAAACCCTCGGCGTGCTGTTCCTCGGCGCCGCCACGGTCCTCCTCGCCACCGGCCTGACGGTGGCGGGGTGGGCCGTCACGCTGATCGTCACGGCCCTCGCCACGCTCTCCGCCGCGGCCCGGATCTGCGTCGGCTGCCTGCTCTACGAGGGAGTCGTCACCCGATGACCCTGCGCCTCGTCCTCCTCGCCCTCGGCCTCGCCACCGCCTTCGGCGTGGTGGCCAGGGTGGAGCGGCGTCGCGGGCGGCCGATGCTCGCCCTCGATGCAGGGCTCACGCTGGTCACCTCCTCCGACTGCCGGCTCTGCGGCCCGGCGGCCGATGCGCTCGCGGCGGCCGGGGCCCGGCCGGTCGTCATCGACGTGGCCGACGTCCCGGACCGCGCGGTGACCAGCGTGCCGACGGCCCTCGTGGTGGACCGGTCCGGGAGGGTCGTCGCTCGCCGCTCCGGGCGCGCCGTCGCCGCCGATGCGGCAGTGCTCGCGGCCGCCGCCAGGAGCCTCTGACCTCAGCCGCCCCGGGCGATGAAGTACTTGGCTCGCGGGTGATGGCAGATGATCGCCGAGGTCGTCTGCTCGGGCTCGTACTGGAACGAGGTCTCCTCGCCGACCGTCACCCCGATGCGCCCGGCGCCGAGGAGGTCCGCGACCTTCTCGTTGTCCTCGAGGTCGGGACAGGCCGGGTACCCCCACGAATAACGCCCGCCCCGGTACTGCTGGCGGAACAGGCCGTGGAGGGTGGGACCGTCCTCGTCGCCGAAGCCCCACTCGACACGGATCCGGCGATGCCACAGCTCGGCGAGGGCCTCGGCCATCTCCACGCCGAGGCCGTGGAGCAGCAGGTAGTCGCTGTAGCGGTCGGCGGCGAACAGCTCCTGGGCGCGTGCGGAGACCTCGGCCCCCATCGTCACGATGTGGAACGCGGCGACGTCGACATCGGGACCGTCGGCGGGCCGGAAGAAGTCGGCGATGCACAGCCACGGGTCGGCGGCCTGGCGCGGGAAGCCGAACCGCATCCGCTCCTCCGACCGCGACTCGTCCGTCCAGATCACGAGATCGTTGCCGTCGCCGTTCGCCGGGAAGTACCCGTACACCACCTGGGGAACGAGAACCCCGTCGCGGCGTGCGTGGGCGAGCTGCTCGGCGAGCAGCGGACGGAGACGGTCCTTGAAGTGCGCATCGTCCTCGCCCGACTCCGGGCGGAACTGCCACTGATTGCGGAAGAGGGCCGTCAGGTTGACGTACTCGGCGATCTCATCGAGCCCGATGCCCTTGACGACCCGTGACCCGAGGAAGGGAGGGGTGAAGACCCGGTTGTCGGTGACGACCTCCGGCGACCGGGCCGGCGCCTCACCGGTCGGCGAGGGACGCGCGGACCGCTCCGGGAGCCGCCGGGTCGGCTGACGCCCGAACCCGTCGCCCGGGGTCGTGTCGGAGTTGCGCCGCTCGGCGAGCTCCTGCATGACGGCGAGACCGGCGAAGGCGTCCTTCCCATAGAACAGCGGGCCCGGGTAGCGCTCGCGGAGATCCCGCTCCACGAAGGAGCGCGTCAGCGCCGCCCCGCCGAGGATCACCGGCGTGTCCTCGAGGCCGAGGCGCCTCAACTCGTCGAGGTTGTCCCCCATCACGAGCGTGCTCTTCACGAGGAGCCCGCTCATGCCGAGAGCGTCGGCTCCGGTCTCCCGGAGGGCTTCGACCATGTCGGCGATGCCGACCTTGATCCCGAGGTTGTGCACCGTGAACCCGTTGTTCGTGAGGATGATGTCGACGAGGTTCTTCCCGATGTCGTGCACGTCGCCCTTGACCGTGGCGAGCACGATCGAGCCCCGATCCGCCCTCTCCACGCGATCCATGTGGGGCTCGAGGTGGGCGACGGCCGCCTTCATCGTCTCGGCGCTGCGCAACACGAACGGCAGCTGCATCTCACCGGAGGCGAACAACTCGCCGACGGTCTTCATGCCCGAGAGCAGGACGTCGTTGACGATCTCCAGCGCCGGCATCCCGGCGACCAGCGCCTCGTCGAGGTCGTCGGTCAGTCCGGTGAGATCCCCGTCGACGATGCGCTGGGACAGACGGCGGTCGACCGGCCAGCCCGACCGGTCCTCGGTGACGGCCGCTGTCGCGCTGACCCCGGTGAAGGCCTCGAGGAGCGATTCGAGGGGGTCGTAGCCGTCCGACCGGCGGTCATTGATCAGGTCGAGGCAGATCGTGCGGTGGGCGTCATCGATCCTGGAGAGCGGCATGATCCGGCCGGCGTGGACGATCGCCGCGTCGAGCCCGGCCTCGACGCACTCGTGGAGGAAGACGGAGTTGAGGACGTGGCGGGCGGCCGCGCCGACCCCGAAGGAGACGTTCGAGACACCGAGGACCGTGAAGACGCCGGGAAGCTCGGACTTGATGCGCCGAATCGCCTCGATGGTGGCCAGGCCGTCCTTGCGGAGGTCCTCGTCCCCGGTGGTCAGCGGGACCGTGAGACAGTCGAAGATCAGGTCCCCCGGCTCGAGCCCGTAGCGGTGCACGGCCAGGTCGTGGATGCGGTGGGCCACCCGGAGCTTCCACTCCACGTCGCGCGCCTGGCCCTCCTCGTCGATGAGCAGGCAGATGACGGCGGCGCCGTGCTCCCGGGCGAGGCGGAACACGCGGTCCAGTCGCGAGCCGGGAGCGTCGCCGTCCTCGAGGTTCGCCGAGTTCAGGACCGACCGGCCGCCGATGAGCTCGAGGCCGGCCTCCATCACCTCGGGCTCGGTGGAGTCGAGGACGAGCGGGACCGGCACCTGGCCGGCGAAACGCGAGACGATCTCGCGCATGTCGGCCGCGCCATCCCGGCCGACGTAGTCGACACAGACATCGATGAGATGCGCCGACTCCGCCACCTGGCTGCGGGCGACGGCGAGACACGCATCCCAGTCCTCGGCGAGCATCGCCTCCCGGAACTGCTTGGACCCGTTGGCGTTGGTGCGTTCACCGACGATGAGGAACGAGGTGTCCTGTTCGAACGGAACGTGGCTGTACAGGGACGTCGCTCCCGGCACGTGCTCCGGCGCCCGGGCCGCGGGCGTCAGGTCGCGGCACGTGCGATCGAGCTCGGCGATGTGGGCGTCGGACGTTCCGCAGCACCCTCCGATGACCCGCACCCCGTACTCGGTGATGAACCGGCTCAGGTGGGCCGCGAGCTGGGCCGGCGTCAGCCCGTAGTACATGTCGCCGTCGCGGACCTCGGGCAGCCCGGCATTGGGGATCACGGAGATCGGGACGCGGCTGTGCCGCGAGAGATGGCGGACGTGCTCCTCCATCTCGTCGGGGCCGGTTGCGCAGTTCAGGCCGATCACGTCGGGCCGGAGAGGATCGATGGCGGCCAGCGCCGCTCCGATCTCGGTGCCCGGCAGCATGCGGCCGGTCTGTTCGATCGTGACCTGGACCTGCAGCGGCACGCGTCGCCCCACCGTCTCCATCGCGCGGCGGCAGGCCGTCACGGCAGCCTTCAGGCCGAGCAGGTCGTACATCGTCTCGACGATGAAGAGGTCGACCCCGCCCTCGAGCAGCCCCCGGGCCAGCGGCTCGTAGGACGCCGCCAGATCCCGATAGGTGATCTGGCCGAGGGACGGCATCTTCGTGCCGGGACCGATGGAGCCCGCCACCCACCGGGGACGCTCGGGCGTCCGGTAGTCGGCAGCCACGCCCGCCGCGATGGTGGCGGCCGCGAGGGCCAGCTCGTGGGCGCGCTCCGCGATGCCGTACTCGGCCAGAGGCACGCCGAAGGCGCCGAACGTGTTCGTCTCGACGACGTCTGCGCCGGCGTCGAAGTAGGTGGCGTGCAGGCCGGCGACCACATCGGGCCGGGTGACGTTGAGGACCTCGTTGCACCCCTCGAGCTCGGGGCCGCCGAAGTCGTCGACCGTGAGGTTGGCGCGCTGGAGCGCCGTGCCGGTCCCGCCGTCGTAGAGCACCACACCCTCGGCGACGGCATCGAGGAAATCACGCATTCCGGCCCCCTCGGGGGCCCCGACACCGCCAGGGTCTGTCGCTCACGTGTCTCCTCCGTCGGTCGTACGCGCCCGGGAGCGCCGCGACGGTGACCCGTGGCGGGCGACTCATCGATCAGGCATTGGCACCGGAGGTCCCGGTTGCCGCGGCGTCACAGGGCCTGTCCCTCGACCGCTCTTGATGAGCGCGTGTCCGGTGAGTGTGCCCGGCGGCCGGTTGGAATTCAAGCAAGACTGGGACCGTGAGGCGCGACGGGAGCCGGGTATGACGAAACCGACCGATGGCTGGATCCTCTGGGCGGGGACGGTCGGGTTCGAGGGCCCGCTGATCGAACGGCTCGACGCCGCCGTCGCCTCCGGCTACCGGCGGGTGTCCCTCAGCCCCCTCGATGTGCGGCGCTCCTCGATGAGCCCTGGCGACATCGGGCGCGCTGCGGCGGACCGCGGCCTTCGCTGGATCCTCGATCCCGTCGTGGCCTGGCTCCCGGCGAGCTCGACGTGGCGCGAGCTGGGCCCGTTCGGCGCCGACGAGGCCCTGGCGATGGCTGCGGACCTCGACGTCGTGTCGGCATCGGCCATCGCCCTCACCTCGCGGCCCCAGGAGGTCGGTGCGATCGCGGATGCCTTCGCCGCCTTCTGCGACCGGGCCGCCGACGCCGGCATCGACGTCCACCTCGAGTTCGTGCCGATGACGGTGGTCGCCGATCTCGCGACCGCTTGGGAGATCGTGCGCACCGCCGACCGGCCGAACGGCGGCCTGGTCTTCGACACCTGGCACTTCTTCCGCGGGACACCGGACCTCGACCTCCTCGCAGAGGTGCCGGGCGACCGCATCTTCGCCGTGCAGGTCGACGACGCCCCGGCCGAGCCGGCCGCTCCCCTCTGGGAGGACACGTTCCACCGGCTCCTGCCCGGCGACGGCGACTTCGACCTCTCCACGGTGATGCGGGTGCTCGAGCGGACCGGCGGCCTGCGCTGGATCGGCCCGGAGGTCTTCTCCGCCGAGCTCGCCGC
>DATHYU010000423.1:0-18500 GCA_035458965.1 Acidimicrobiia bacterium
GTCTGTATCGGCGTGCGTTTGGCGCTAGTTCAGGAGAAGCTCGGCGATCTGCACCGCGTTCAGCGCCGCACCCTTGCGGAGGTTGTCGCCGACGGCCCACAGCGAGATGCCGCCGGGAGTCCCCACCGTGGCGCGAACACGACCGACGAGCACGTCGTCGATGCCCGCGCTGTCGAGGGGTGTCGGCACCCTGGCATCGCCCCACAGCTGGGTACCGGGAGCGTCGCCCAGGATCTCGAGCGCCTCGTCGATCTCCACGGGGCGGTCGAAGAACATCGTGCCGGCGATGGCGTGACCCACCATGACCGGCACCCGGACACACATCGGCTCGACGCGGATGTCGTCTCGTTCGAGGATCTTGCGGGTCTCGTTGACGAGCTTCCACTCCTCGTCGGTGTAGCCGAGCTCGGTCTCCGACCCGGCATACGGGAGCACGTTCCAGCCGATCGGCCTGACGTAGATCTCGTCGGCGGGCTCCTCCCAGCCGCCCACCTTCAGCGCCTCGACGTTCGAGCCGAGGTCCTCGACCTGGGAGACGAGAGCGTTCATCGCCTGGGTCCCCGTGCCGGAGACGGACTGGTACGAGGAGACGACCATCGACCGCAGGCCTGCGGCCCGATGGATCGGCGCCAGCGCCATGAGCAGCACCATCGTCGTGCAGTTGGGGTTGGCGATGATGCCGTCATGGTCGGCCACGGCGTGGTCGTTCACCCCGGCCACGATCAGCGGGACCCCGGGATCCATCCGCCAGGCCGAGGAGTTGTCGACGACGACGGCCCCGGCAGCGGCGAAGCGCGGAGCGTGGTCCTTCGACCGGGTGCCTCCGGCCGAGAAGAGGGCGATGTCGATGCCGGCGGGATCGGCGGTCGCCAGATCCTCGACCGTCACGTCACCCCACGGGGTGGAGACGACCGAGCCGGCGGACCGGCTGGACGCCATGAGCCGGATCGAGCCCACCGGGAACCCGCGCCGTGTGAGCGTTGCGATCATCTCGCGGCCGACGGCTCCGGTGGCACCGACGACGGCGACGGCGGGGCCGGTCATCCGGACTCCGCGCGCATCGGGGGATCGAACGCCTCGTGGAGGGCGCGCACGGCCTGCTCGACACGATCGGCGGCGATCACGCACGAGACCCGGATCGGAGACGTCGAGATCATGTGGATGTTGATCCCCGACTCGGACAGCACCGTGAACATGCGGGCGGCGACGCCGGGATGGGCCTTCATCCCCGCGCCGACCAGCGCGACCTTGGCGATGCCCTCGTCGACGTCGACGCCCGCCGCCTCCACCTCCGTGGCCACCTGCTCGGCGATGGCGCGGGCGTTGGTGATGTGCTCCCTCGGGACGGTGAAGCTGATGTCCGTGTGTCCCTCGGTGCTGACGTTCTGGACGATCATGTCGACGTTGACGCCGGCCTCCGCGAGCGGCTCGAACAGCGCCGACGCGACGCCGGGGCGATCCGGGACGCCGTGGACCGTCAGCTTCGCCTCGCTGACGTCGTGAGCGACTCCCGTGATGACGGCTTCCTCCATGGTGCTCTCCTTCACCCAGGTGCCGACACCGTCGTGGAACGACGACCGCACATGGATCGGAACGTTGAATCTCCTGCCGAACTCGACGGAGCGGTACATGAGGACCCCGGCGCCGGCCGCGGCGAGCTCGAGCATCTCGTCGAAGGAGACCTCGTCGAGCTTCCGCGCCTCCGGAACGATCCGGGGATCGGCCGTGAACACCCCGTCCACGTCCGTGTAGATCTCGCAGACATCGGCGCCGAGGGCCGCGGCGAGCGCCACGGCGGTGGCGTCGGAGCCACCCCGTCCCAGGGTGGTGACCTCCTTCGTGTCGGGGGACACGCCCTGGAAGCCGGCCACGATGACGATGTTGCCCTGATCGAGCGACTCCTGGACCCGAAACGCCCGGATCTCCTGGATGCGCGCCGAGCCGTGGGCGGTGTCGGTCAGGATGCCCGCCTGGGACCCCGTGAAGCTGATCGCCTCACACCCCTGATCGCGAATCGCCATGGCGAGCAGCGCCATCGAGATCCGCTCCCCGGCCGTCAGCAGCATGTCCATCTCACGCCGATGGGTCGCCGGATCGGCGGTGACCTCGCGGGCCAGGGAAATCAGCTCGTCGGTCGCCTTGCCCATCGCTGAGACGACCACGACGACGCCGTCGCCGGCCTTGCGGGTGCGGGCGACGCGTTCGGCGACGGTGCGGATGCGCTCGGGGGAGCCGACGGACGTCCCCCCGTACTTCTGGACCACGAGCATGTGCGCGGAGTGTATGCGGGAGCAATCGGATTTCAGATATCAGGGTCCAGACGTCGCAACGGCGGCGGGTTCGCACAATCGGAGAGCGGGGATACGCTCTCTGCGCATGAAGGCCACCCGATTGCTGGCGCCGGTGCTCGTGCTCGCTCTCGTCGCTGCTGCATGCGGGGGCGACGACGCCGGTGCCGATGACGAGACGACCACGGCAGCGCCGGGCGACACCATGACCGCCCAGTCGTATCTGACGTTCCGCGGGCAGACGACGGCGTGCGGGGCCGAGGCGCCGCCGGCGGCGCGTGACCTGCAGTTCGAGGCACCGGACGACCTCGGCATCACCGGCACGGTGCGGGCGACCATCACCACCTCCTGCGGCGACGTCGTCGTCGAGCTGGACGCCGACGTGGCGCCGGCGACCGTGAACTCGTTCGTGTTCCTCGCCGAGCAGGGGTACTTCGACGGGACGGTTTCGCACCGGGTGTTCCCTAACTTCATCGTCCAGGCCGGCGATCCGACGGCGAGCGGGCGAGGAAATCCCGGGTACGTCGTGCCCGACGAGTTCGCCACCACCGACATCCCCGAGGTCACCGAGACGGTCATCGACGGCCGCAGGTACCTCACCTTCGGCAAGGGGAGCATCGCCATGGCGAACGCGGGGCCGAACAGCACCGGCAGCCAGTGGTTCATCGCGCTCGAGGACGCGGTCCTTCCGCCGCAGTTCACCTGGTTCGGGCGGGTCGTGGACGGCTTCGACACCCTCGACCGGATCGAAGGGATCCCGCTGGCCCAGGGACGTTCGGACCCGGTTCCGACGGTGCCGGCCGAGAGCCTCTACATCGAGTCCGTCGGCATCGAGCGGTAGGGAGGTCGAGCGGCGCCGTGGCGATCGATCTCCATCTCCACAGCAATCGGTCGGACGGCACCGACCCACCGGAGCGGATCGTCGAGCTCGCCGTCGCCGCCCGTCTCGACGCCATCGCCCTGACCGACCACGACACCCTCGAAGGGATCGAGGAGGCCCGTGCCGCCGCCGCAGGCCGCATTCGGCTCGTCCCGGGCGTCGAGCTCTCCGTCGAGTGGCCGACGGGGGCGATGCACCTGCTCGGATACTGGACGGAGCCGGGCACGGGGCCCGTCGAGGAGCGGCTCGCCGAGCTGCGCCAGGACCGCAATCGCCGCAACGCCGAGATCCTGGGCGCCCTCCGCGGTCTGGGAATCGACATCACGGTGGACGAGATCGTCGCCGAAGCGGGGGGCTCGAGCGTGGGACGGCCGCACATCGCCGCCGTCCTGCTCCGCAAGGGGGAGGTGGCATCGATCGCCGAGGCCTTCGACCGGTACCTGGCTCGGGGCCGACCGGCGTATCGCCCTCGTCTGCGGCTCGAGGCGGCCGTGGCCACCGGGCTCATCCATGAGGCGGGCGGTGTCGCCTCGGTGGCCCATCCCCACACCGTTGCGACGTCCGCCGCCGAGTTCGGGCGGGCCTTCGAGGCCTTCGCCGACGCCGGCATCGACGGCGTGGAGTGCCACTACGCGGAGTACGCCCCCGACCAGCGGCAGCACCTCGCAACCATGGCAGAGCGGCTGGGCCTCGTTCCCACCGGGGGATCCGACTACCACGGCGACAACAAGCCGGGCCTCGCCGTGGGATCGGGACACGGTGACCTCCGCGTGCCCGACGACGTGCTCGATCGACTCGAACAGCGGCGGCGCTGACGCCGGCGCCGCTCCGAGACGGCTTGAGTCGTCCCCTCAATCGGCCGATAGAGCGTCGTGGCCATGCCCGACGCCGTAACCACGGGATCCGGCGCCTCTCCGCCGCCGTCCGTCGCGCCCCTCGACTACCGGTCGATGCGACGGACCTACCAACGCGTCCGACTCGTCGGCGCCATCGCGTTCCTCACCCTCGCCGTGATCGGGTTCATCGCCGACGAACCGGCCAAGTGGCTGCGTCTCGGCGCCTTCGGCGTGCTCGCCGTCGACGCCGCGCTCAGGAGCCGGCTCGGAGCATCGATCATCCCCTCGATCGTCGTGGATCTGATCGTCGGGGCAGCCGTCCTCGGCGCGAGCGACCACCCGGAGGCACCCCTCGCCCTGCTGCTCACCTACGCCGTCATCGTGACGATCATGTTCGCCGGGACCCATCACCTCCTGTGGCTGCTCGGAACCACCCTCGGGTTGACGGCGATCCGCATGACCTACCTGCAACCGGTCTTCGAGGACCACGACGCGAGTGAGCTCGCCCACCTTCTCGGATGGTCGGACACCATGGTCCTCGTGCTCGCCATCGCCCTGCTGATGATGACCGGCGCATCACGACTCCACGAGGCACGCGAGCACCAGACCGCCGCTCTCAAGTCGGAGCGGCGCGCCTCGGAGATGAAGAACGAGTTCGTCTCGATGGTGAGCCACGAGCTCCGGACACCGCTGACGAACATCGCCGGCTTCGCGCTGGCGGTCCAGGAGAGCTGGCGGGACATCGACGGCGGCGAGGTCGACGAGTTCCTCGGCATCATCTGCGGAGAGGCGGAGCACCTCCAGAACCTCGTCGACGACGTGCTCACCATTCCCCGCCTGGAGGCGGGAAGGCTCCTGCTCGAGCCCGTCGACTTCGAGCTCAGGCCCGCAGCGTTCCGGATCGCCGACCTCCTGTTCCCGCCGGGAGGCGAGAAGGAGGCAACGGTCCAGATCGGCGGCGCGGTGGTCGTCCACGCCGACCCGAACCGGGTCGAGCAGGTGCTGCGCAACCTGTTCGAGAACGCCCGGAAGTACGGAGGCGACCACGCGACTGCCGAAGCCCATCGCGCCGGTGACCACTACCGCATCGTGATCGCCGACAACGGGCCGGGCGTGCCGCCCGAGTTCCGCGAGACGATCTTCAATCGGTTCGAGCAGGTCTCGCGCGGCGATGCACGCTCGTCGACGGGCATCGGGCTGGGGCTCACCATCACCCGCCGGCTCATCGAGGCGATGGGGGGCACCATCTGGTACGAGCCGGGTTTCCCGGTCGGCGCCCGATTCTGCTTCACCCTGCCGGCCGGCGTCGGCGCCCGGGCCGAGTCGTCCCAGCAGAGCTCCGTCAGTCGCTGAGGTCGTCCTCGGCGGTGCCCACGCTCCACCCCGCCGCCGCGGCGGGCTCCTCCGTCGCATGGACGCGCTGCACCGGACGGGGACGGCCCGACATCACCCACAGGCTCTGCCGGAGCGAGGTCCGCGGGATGGCGGCCATCGCCGCCCGTTCCTCGTCGAGCCGGGCGACGGCCGCGAGGATCGCCGCGACCGTGTGCTCGTCGGCGCCGCCGAGGATCTGGTGGCTCACGTGATCTCCACGAGCTCGGTCAACGCGCCGCCCAGGGTCTTGGGATGGACGAAGGCGATGCGGTGGCCGCCACCGCCGATGCGCGGCGTCTCGTCGACCAGCACCGCCCCCTCGGAGCGGAGGTGGTCGAGGGCGGCCTCGATGTCGGGCACGGCGTACGCCACGTGGTGCAGGCCCTCGCCGCGCCGCTCGAGGAATCGCCCCACGGGCGTTTCGGGACCGGTTGGCTGCAGCAGCTGAACGTGCGAACCGCCGATCGCGAGCATCGCCTCCTCGACACCCTGCTCGGCCACCAGCTCCCGACTGATCGGCGTGACCCCGTAGAGCTCGGCGAAGCGGCTCAATGCGGCATCGAGATCGCGCACGGCGATCGCCACGTGATCGATGTTGAGCAGCAGCATCGGACGGGAGCGTAGTGGAGGCCCCGCCGGCGATCACGAACACCCGGCGTCGGTACCATCCTCGGGCGACCACCGACGAGGAGACACGCCATGGGTGCCGTGATCACGGCCATCGCCAGAACGCCGATCGGACGCTTCGGGGGCGGGTTCGCCTCGCTCCAGGCGGTCGAGCTCGGCGGCGCGGCCATCGCCGGTGCCCTGGAACGCTCCGGCCTCGATCCGGCGACGGTCGACGAGACGCTGTTCGGCCACGTCCTCCAGGCGGGCGCGGGCCAGATCACCGCCCGTCAGGCCGCCGTCCGCGGCGGCCTGTCGATGTCCGTGCCCGCGACCACCGTCAACAAGGTGTGCCTGTCCGGGATGACGGCCATCGCCGAGGCCGACCGGCACATCCGGCTCGGTGAGTCGGCCTTCGTCGTCGCCGGTGGCATGGAGTCCATGACGAACGCCCCCTACGTGTTGCCGACGGGACGGTACGGGGCACGGATGGGAGACACGACCCTCATCGACTCGATGACCCACGACGGGCTGTGGTGCGCCTTCGACCGGTGCACGATGGGCGAGTCGTCGGATCACAAGAACGCCAAGCTCGGCATCGGCAGGGAGGAACAGGACGCCTGGGCCGCGGAGAGCCACGCCAGGGCCGCAGCCGCCACCGGCTCGGGTGCCTTCGACGGCGAGATCGTCCCGGTCGCCGTCCCGCAGCGGAAGGGCGATCCGGTGGTCGTCTCGGCCGACGAAGGGATCAGGCCGGAGACGACGACGGAATCGCTGGGCCGGCTGCGGCCGGCGTTCGTCGCCGACGGGACGATCACAGCCGGGAACGCATCCCAGATCTCCGACGGAGCGGCCGCGGTGGTGATCGCCGACCGTCGAGCCGCAGAGGCCGCCGGGCTGCCGGTGCTCGCCGAGATCCTCGGCTACGGGCAGGTGAGCGGTCCCGACGCCACGCTCCACGAGCGGCCCGCCGAGGCGCTCGCGGTGGCGCTGAAGAAGGCGTCCATGGCGCCGTCGGACCTCGACATCGTCGAGATCAACGAGGCGTTCGCCGCCGTGGCGCTCTGGTCGGCCCGCATGCTGGACATCCCCCACGATCGGGTCAACGTGCACGGCGGCGCCGTCGCCCTCGGCCATCCGCTCGGAGCGACCGGCGCACGCATCACCGTCGCCCTCATCAATGCGCTCCGCGCCCGCGGCGGGGGCATCGGCGGAGCCGCCCTGTGCGGCGGCGGAGGCCAGGGCGACGCCCTGGTGCTCGAGGTCGCCGGATGACGAACCAGCCCCCGGAGAAGAACCTGGCCCTCGATCTCGCCCGGGTGACCGAGGCGGCTGCGATGGCGTCGGCGCGCTGGCAGGGCCGCGGCGACAAGAACGCCGCGGACCAGGCGGCGGTCGACGCCATGAGGGCGGTTCTCTCCACCATCGACATGGACGGGATCGTCGTCATCGGCGAGGGCGAGAAGGACCGGGCGCCGATGCTGTTCAACGGCGAGCGGATCGGCAACGGGAACCCGCCCCTCGTCGATGTCGCCGTCGACCCGGTGGATGGCACGACCCTGACCGCGGACGGGATGCCGGGAGCGATCGCGGTGCTCGCCCTCGCCCAGCGCGGCTCGATGTACGCGCCCGGCAGCCTCGTCTACATGGACAAGATCGCCGTCGGTGAGGAGGCGAGGGGCGTCATCGACCTCGAGGCCCCCGTCGAGGAGAACATCCGCCGCGTCGCCCGGGCCAAGGGCAAGGACATCGACGACCTCACGGCGATCATGCTGAACCGGCCCCGTAACGCCGAGAAGATCGAAGCGGTCCGTCGCACCGGGGCCCGGATCCGCCTCATCCGCGACGGCGACATCCAGGGAGCGATCTCGACGGCCGTCGAGGACAGCGGGATCGACATCCTCCTCGGGATCGGCGGATCGCCCGAGGCCGTCACCGCCGCCTGCGCCCTGCTCTGCGTCAACGGCGAGATCCAGTGCCGCCTCTGGCCTCGTGACGAGTCGGAGCAGGCCTATGCGAGAGACGCCGGCCTCGACCTCGACCAGGTGCTCACCACCCGCGATCTGGTCGACTCGGACGACGTCTTCTTCGCCGCCACCGGCGTCACGACCGGCGAGCTGCTCAAGGGTGTTCGCTATGTGCCCGGTGGCGCCTGGACCCACACGCTCGTCATGCGATCGAAGACCGGGACGGTCCGCTTCATCAAGGCGCGCCATCGATTCGACCGGCTCTCGAGGCTGACCGACGCCTACGACGTGGTGATCGACCCGATCCAGTCGTCGTAGGCGGGCGCCACCGCCGACCAGTCGAAACGCTGCATGTCGCGGGCGAGCCGAAAGGCGACGTCATCGCGATCCTCGGCCTCGAGCGCCGCCCGGAGCAACTCGACGAGGTGCTTCGGTGACCGGTACAGGCAGCGGTCGTGCAGATCGCTCGGGATGCGCTCGGGGTAGACGAGCCGGTCGGGAAGCACCGGGAAGGCACCGGCGGCGATCGCCTCGACGATCGACATGCCGAAGAACTCCTGCAGCGCCGTGCTCACGACGACGTCCGCCCTGGCCAGGATGGCGGGGTACTCGGTCTCGGGGAGCTCTCCATCGGCCGCCACGCGGTCACCGAGCGCCTCGATTCGGCCCCGGTACGTGTCGGCCTGACGAGCGAAGCGCTCGCCGCAAAGCGCCACACGGAACGGCACGCCATCGGCGGCGAGGGCGTCGAGGGCATCGAAGAACGCGCCCGGGTCCTTGTCGGCGTCCCACCGGTGGTTCCACAGGATCACCGGCGGATCGGACCGATCGGAGGGCACCCGTCCCAGGCGAACGAGGTCGACACCCACCGGCAGCACGGTCGACCGGCTCCTCACCCCGTCGACGAGATGGCCGTGGCGTTCGTCCGGGAAGGCACCGAGGAAGCGCGGCAGCTCCTCGAAGAGCGAGCCGCGGTGGAAGTCCGAGTTGAAGGCGATGGCGTCGGCCGCGACGAGCGACGTCCAGCTGATCAGCCCATGACGTTCCTCCGCCTGCGTCCGGCCGGCCTCGGGATAGGTGATCTGGTTCTCGTGCAGGTAGAGGGCCGCCGGCACACCGGCGGTCAGGTCCCTCGTCAACCCGAGGAACCCCGGGAGGTCGAGCAGGCTGGTCGCCAGGAGGGCGTCGGGCGGGCCGTGTCGTTCGACGGCACGACGAAAGCGCCCGGCGAGGGTGACGAACCCGCCCGTCTGGCGCCACTTCCAGAACTGTCCGGGCAGGGAGACGACGTGAACCTCGTGGGACGAATGGGCGGTGTATCCCTCGGCCCAGGACCGGTGCGATCCGGTGAGGTAGGGCTCGAGGAGATAGACGCGCACCGGCTAGTGCTTTCGGCTCTTCGCCAAGCCGTCCGAGGGGGGGCCCGGCTCCATGGCGGTGCCGATGGGGCCCGAGGCTGCGCTGCGGGCAGCCGCCCGTCGGCCCGACCTGCTCACTCTCGCTCGCATGTCATAGCTCCCTTCGGCCGGTCAACGCCCGGCCGAGGGTCAGCTCGTCGGCATAGTCCAGGTCGCCACCCACGGGCAGCCCCGAGGCGAGCCGCGTGACGCGGAGCCCGAGCGGCTTGAGGAGCCGGGCGAGATAGAGCGCCGTGGTGTCGCCCTCGACGGTCGGGTTCGTCGCAACGATCACCTCTTCGAGGTGCTCGTTCTCGACCCGGGCGACGAGCTCGCGGACGTGCAGCTGATCGGGGCCGATGCCCTCGATCGGCGAGATCGCCCCGCCGAGCACGTGATACCGGCCCGTGAACTCCTGCGACCGCTCGACGACCACGATGTCCTGTGCCCGCTCGACGACGCACACGATCTTCGGATCACGGCGCAGGTCGCGACAGATCGAGCACTCCTCGGCGTCCGTGATGTTGAAGCATCGGGAGCAGTGGCGGACCCGCTCGCGCATCTCGACGATGGCCGCCGCCAGCCGCCGTGCGTCCTCGAGCTCGACGTTGAGGAGGTGGAAGGCCATCCGCTGGGCGGATTTGCGGCCGACGCCGGGAAGCCGGGCCAGCTCGTCGATGAGACGCTGAACCGGGGCTTCGAACACGTCAGCCGCCGAGGAGGCCTTCGAGACCGCCGCCGAGGCCGCCGAGATCGAGCCCCCCGAGGTCGGGGAGGTTCTCGGTGGCCGCCGACGCCGCCTCGGCAAAGGCTGCGTTGACCGCCGCGACGACGAGGTCGCCGACGAGATCGGCGTCGTCGGGATCGAGGACGGCGGGATCGATGGTCACGGCCAGGACCTCACCGTTTCCCTTGACCCGTGCGGTGACGACGCCTCCCCCGGACGACGCCTCGAACTCTCGCTCGGCCATCTCGGCCTGACGTTGCTGCATCTCCGCCTGCATCTGGGTGGCCTGTTGCACCAGTCTCTGCATGTCGGGCATGCCGCCCTGGGCACCGCCCCGCTGCGGTTGGGGCTGGGGCACGTTGCTGCGGCGGTTCTTCGGACGGGCCATGCGGCCAGCGTAGTGGGTGGGGCTCGCTCGTCAGTGGCCGAGACCGTGCGCGGAATCGAAGGCCATCCGGGCCGCCGTCAGCTCCCCCAGCACCCGGGTGTAGAGCGGAAGACGGTTGGGCGCACAGCAGGCCACCTGCAGCCGGCTGACCTGGGCTCCCGCGTCCTCGACCTCCATCCAGAACCCCTCGACGGAGGGGTCGTCCGACAGGTGGGCCCGCGCTCGATCGATGGTCTCGGCCAACCGCTGCATGCTGGGGCTCCGGCCGGGATCACAACATCGCAGGTCCAGTTCGGCCACGACCTCGGAGCACGTGTCGAGCGCGGCGACTGCGGCGTCCAGGTCAGCCACCGTCGACCACCTCGCCGTCGAGCATCTGCTGGAGGATGGTCGCCGGGTCGATCCCACCCGATCCGTCCTCCGGCAGGTCCTCCTTGTTGGGTGCTCGCTGAGGCTCGTCGTCGACGGGCGTGTCGAAGAGCCCGACCTGGGCGCCGTCACCGGACCGGTAGTGCACGCGCAGCGGGGCTCCGCTCAGCTCCTGGACCACGGACGTGAGGATCGCCATCAGCTGGTCGTCCTCCTGGAGTTGCGCGAGGTGGAACGGGAGGTGGCTGGGGACCTCGAGGACGAGCGCCCCATCTTCGACGGCAGCCGGGGACGTCTCCCGGAAGAGCGCGTGTCGCCGCGGGCCGGCCTCGTCACGCACCCTGGCCACGAGGGCAGGCCAGAGCACGTCGATCGCCGCCATGTCCACGTCGACGGACGTCGGCGGCTCGGCCGCCTCCTCGCTCGGTTCGGGGGCGGGAGCCTCGAACACCGCCTCGTCGGCGGGTCCCCCGGCCACGGGCGCCAGATCACCCGGCTCCGCCAGCGCAGGCTCAGACGCCTCGGACTCGGACGCCTCGGACTCGGACGCCTCGCGCTCGGGGACGGCCGGGGCGGGCTCGGGGACGGCCGGGGCGGGCTCGGGCGCCCGCTCGGGCGGCAGCTCGATCGGCTTCGGCGGGGATGCGGGGGCCGCTGTGCCCGCCGCCGCCACCGGCCGCTCCTGGAGCCGCCTCAACCGGTCCTCGAGACGATCCACGCGAGCGGCCAGGGACGCCGCATCGAGCGAGGTTTCGGGGCGGGCGAGCCGCAGCACGGTCAACTCGGTGACGAGCCGCTCCTCGCGGCCCTCGCGAAGCTGCACGAGGGCGTCGCCGAGGAGATCGATCGACCGAAGGACGTCGGCTGCGTCGAGCGTTCGGGCGTGGGCCCGGTACTCGGCGATCGTGTCTGTGGAGTCGTCGAGGATCTCCTCGAGGTTCGGCGCGTAGAGGGCCAGGAACACCCCGCGGAAGAACTCGATCGCATCGGCGACGAAGCGCCGGAGGTCGGCGCCTTCCGAGGCGATCTCTGCGACGAGGGCGAGGGCGGCCGACGCGTTGCGCTCGGTGACCGCGGCGGCGAGCCGGGCGAACGCGTCGGTGTCGGCGAGGCCGAGCGCCCGGGTGACGCCCTTTGCGTCGACGGACCCGCCGCCGAGGGCGGCGACCTGCTCGAGCAGGCCGAGCGCATCGCGGACCGATCCCTTGGCGTGGCGCGCCACGAGGGCGAGGCCGTCAGGAGCCGCCTTCATCGATTCGAGGCCGGCGATGCGCTCGAGATGGCCGATGAGCACGTCTGCACCGATCGGATGGAAGTCGAAGCGCTGGGTGCGGCTGCGGATGGTGTCGGGGAGCTTGTACGGCTCGGTGGTGGCGAGGACGAAGTGGGCGTGCTCGGGCGGCTCCTCGAGGGTCTTGAGCAGCGCGTTCGAGGCGGCGCGAGAGAGCATGTGCGCCTCGTCCAGGATGTAGACGCGCCGAGCCCCGCCGACCGAGGCGACCGTCCCCACGTTCGCCCGGATCTCCCGGACGTCCTCGACCTTGTTGTGGGAGGCGGCGTCGAGCTCGATGACGTCGAGCGACGAGCCGGCAGCGATCGCCGTGCAGGACGAGCAGGTGGCGTCGGGCTCCCCGTCGACACCGCGGTTCTCGCAGTTCAGCGCCTTGGCGATGATGCGGGCCGTCGTGGTCTTGCCCGTGCCTCGCGGCCCGGCGAACAGATAGGCGTGCGCTATCCGGTCGTTCTGGACCTCACGCGCCAGGGTCAGCGTGACGTGGTCCTGGCCGACGACCTCGGCGAACCGCTGCGGGCGGTACTTGCGGTAGAGGGCCTGGTATTCCACCCGGGCGAGGGTAGTTCCTGGCTCGGACGTGGTTCTCGGCGATTTTCGCGCTCAGGCGCAGCTCGGAGCGCCGGGGAACCGGAGACACTCGGCCGGAGTGAGGTCTCGATCCACCCGAGACCGCGCGATCTCGACCAGGCGGTCCACGTCGAGGGTGAGCGAGAAGACGACGGCGTCGTCGCGCAGCAGGAGCAGATCGTCCTCGCGTACATCGAGGGACACGACAGGGATCTCGCCGGGCCAGATCGTGTACCGCTCCGTCGCGTCCACTCCCCAGAGCCGCACACGGCCGTCGCTGCCAGCCGAGGCGACGCGGTCACCGTCGAAGACCACCGAGGTCACACCGCCCGTGTGGCCCGGCTGATCGGCGACGAGGGTGCCGTCGAGGTCGTACCACAGCAACGACCCTCCGGCGTCACCGACGACGACCCGGTCCCCGCCGGCGGCGAGCACGGTGGCATCGCCCGGCACCTCCCACGACCTGACCTCCGAACCCCGCCACGCGAACACATCGGCGCCCGCCGCGGAGAACGGCTCGAGGACGCCGAGGACCAGAACCGTGTCGCCGGCGAACGCGATGGACAGCGGCGCCGTCGGTCCGAGGTCCACCGTCGCCAGGGGCTCCGGAGCGACGTTCCCGGCGGAGACGGCGTAGACGGCGGCGAACCCGGAGCCGAGGCATCGATCTGGGCGACTCGTCGCCTCCCGACAGCCGGCGACCCCGAGCCGGCTCCCTTCGGAGTCGAAGGCGACAGCCGTCGGCATGCCCTCCTTCGTTCGAAGAAGGGTCACGTCGAGGCTCGGCGACACGAGCACGACCGCCTGAACGGCGACGGGCGTGAAGCCGGGAACCGCGGCGATGAGGCCCGTCGCATCATCGACCGCACCCGCGAGGAGGGCCGACGGGTCGAGGATCGTCGTGTCCGTCGACGAGAACGCCCCCAGTTCGAGCGCCCCGCGGAAGATCCCGCGCGCCTCCTTGAGCGGGTTCTCGGCCACATCGAGCGCACCCCCGCGCAAGATCACCACATCGTCCGAATCACCGCCGAAGAGGGCCGAATGGACCGAACCTCCCGTCGTCTCCATGCCGGCGACCTCAGCGACGTCGACGAGGCCGGCCTTCCACAGCCGTGCCTCGCCATCGGTGGCGACGGTGAGAACCAGGCTCCCCGTTGCGTCCGGCCTGAACCCCACACCCATGATCGCCCCGTCGTGCCCCGACAGGACCATCTGCTCGTCGCCGGTGTCCGACGACCACACGCGAGCCTGGCCGTCCTCACCCCCGGTCACGACCCGGCCTCCCGGGCCCATGTCGACGTCGTTGATGGGCCGCTGGTGGGCGACGAACGAGGCCCCCCTCACGTCTCCCGGCGAGTAGATCCGTGCATCGTCGGCGTAGATGTTGACGATGCCGAATCTCCCGGCGGAGAGCCCGCGGCTCCCGGCGACCTCGAACTTCAGCGAGTCGTCGGCCACCCACGTGTCGCCTGCGGGCACATACGGTGTGAACCCCGGATCGGGAAGCGCCGTGTAGCTCTCGAGGTTGGCCCACAACCTTCCCAGTTGGTCGAACTCGACGTACTCGTAGCAGATGCACGGATCCTTGAAGGAGAAGACCCGGGTCCCGCCTGCGTCGTAGATGCCGCCGACGGCGAGATCGCGGTAGAGCGTCTCCGGTGTCGAGGAGGGGCCCTCGATGCTGGCGCGAATGGCGACCAGGGGCTCGGACGGATGCCAGGAGATCGAAGCCCGCTTCCCGGTGATCCTGGGCGGGGAGTAGTCGAGATCCTCGAAGACCCCGGGGTCGATCAGGTCGCCGACATCGAACCGCCACCTCCGGACGCCCGTCTCCACCTCCCACATCTCGACACCGCCGTCCGGCAGGGCGATGGCCAGCAGCAGCCCATCTGCTGAGACCGCGAACATCGGCTTGACGACGCCCGGAGTCGGGTGGACACCGCCGACGGGACCGAACGACCGCGTCGTCGTCGCGGTCCGCAGGTCGACGATGGCCACGCTGCCATCGGCCTGCAAGGTCGCGATGCGGTCCGGATCGACCCACGCTGCGGCGAACCCGCCCGCCGGATACGTCGCCACGAGCCGATGCCGGGCGACCGCCGCGTGGAGCGCACCGACCGAGTCGGAGCCCGGTTCGAGCTCCATCGCCTCGAGGGCAAGGATCACCGCCAGTTCGGCGTCCTCGTCGAGCGTTGCGATCGACTGGCCCGCGAGTGCTCGGGCGTCTGCGAGCCGCGCCTCTCGCCCGGCCTGCACGCTCCGCGTGAAAGCGAGCACGGCGAGCAGGACGGACACGATGGTGGCACCCGCGAGCACGGAGACGACCCGGCGGCGGCGGCGCACTCGGAGACGCTCTGCCTCTCGCTCCTGGCCGACGCTCGCATCGAGGTACGCAGCGAGCGCGGACTCGAGGGGTATCGACGAGCCGCCCCTCCAGCCGAGGAACCGGGCGAGGTTGTTCCCTCGGAGCAGGAATCCCTCTCCTCGACCGTTGGCCTGCCAATCGGCGGCGAGCGCTCGCAGCCGCTGCTCCATGCGCAGATCCTCCCGAGCCTCGGCGATCCAGGTTCGGAACACCGTCCACTCGGAGAGCAACGCCTCGTGGCTGACCTCGACGGTCGCCTCGCCGGATATCGGGTCGACGTCGAAGACGAGCAGCCGCGTCGCGGCGAAGGCACCGAGGATCGTCGACACCCCCTCGGCGTCGGGACCCGAGTCACGGACCTCCGACACCAGGACGCGTCGACGGGTGTCGGCGGAGGCCTCTCCGGGCGTGACCAGCCGAAGGAGCACGAGGCGAGCCGCCGATCGACCGGCATCGCCAAGAGCGCCGAGCACGCGGTCGGCGGTGTTGGCGAGGGCCGTGGTCACGCCCCCCACCGCCTCGTAGTCCTCGCGGGTCAACCGGTCGCTGGTTCGGCGCTCGAACGTCTCGGTGAGCGCGTGCTGGAGCATCGGGAGCGCCCCCGGGTGCCCCTCGACCTCACCGACGGCGACGGCGACCAGTCGGGGGTCGACCGTGGCACCCACCCGTTCGGCGGGGCCGACGATCGCCTCCTCGACCTCGGCCGGTGACATCGGGGGCACCAGCAGGGTTCCCGCCCGCAGCAGATCGGCGAGCCGCGGGTCGGCAAGCGGGGCTGACAGGTAGTCGGCCCGGAGGGTGAAGACGACCCGGACGCGAGCCCGCTCGTCGTCGAGGGCCCCCGTCATGGTGTCGATGAAGCGCTCGCGCTGGTCGGCGCCGGCGAGCGTGAAGAGCTCTTCGGCCTGGTCCACGACGAGCAGGAGCTGGCCGTCGTCGCCGGCGAGGAGCCGGGCGGCGCGTCGCAGTCCGTCCTCGGCCGCCAGGAGCTCGATGACGGCCACCGATGCGTCTGGCGCGGCAGAGAGCACGGCGGCCTCGAGCTCCTCCATCGGGCGCGAGCCCGGATACATCGAGCAGACGACCCACGCGTCGGAGCCGTCGATGGCCCCCGATCGGAGCCGGGGCACGACGCCCGCACTCACGAGCGACGACTTGCCGCTCCCGCTGGCGCCGACGACGGCGGTGAAGCCTCCCGGACCGGCGCGGTCGATCCGATCGACGATCTCGGTGACCATGGCGTCGCGTCCGAAGAAGTCCCGCGCGTCCGCCTCGCCGAACGGCCGCAGACCCTTGTAGGGGTTCGGGAGGTCCGTCCGGCGCGCGGCCGGATCGCCCACGGTGCCCAATGCCGGGTCCTGGTCGAGGATCCGCTGCTCCAGTTCTCGCAGATCCGGCGAGGGATCGATGCCCAACTCGTCGCCCAGGGTCCTCCGCAGGCGCGACATCGCCCGCAGCGCCTCGCTCTGGCGGCCCGAGCGGTAGAGCGCGAGCATCTGAAGCCGGGCGAACTCCTCGTTGAGCGGATGTGCGGCGACCAGCGTGTCGAGCTCACCCACCACCTCGCCGTGCCGGCCCAGGGCCAGGGAGGCCTCGATGCGGTACCCGATCGCTCGCACGCGGAGCTCCTCGAGCCGGACGCGCTCCGCTTGGAGCACCGGGATGTCGTCGGAGACACCGGCGTAGGCCCCACCGTTCCAGAGGCCCAGAGCGCCCGAGAGATCAGATTCGGCCGCAAGCGGGTCCTCGGTGAGCCGGGACCGGGCCCGATCGACGGCCGCCACGAAGACCTGCGCGTCGACCCGGTCGCCTGGGCACCGCAGCACATATCCGGGGCCTGTACGGTCGAGGGAGATCGCACCGTCCGTAGCGACGATCCGTCGCAGATTCGAGACCATCGACTGGAGCGAGTTCTTCGCGGCCGGAGGCGGATCCTCACCCCAGATCTCGTCGATGAGACGGTCGGTCGAGACGGTCTCACCGGCCAACGCGGTGAGCACGGCGAGGACCGACTGCTGACGCGGCCCGCCGAGCGGGACGTCGGCGCCACCATCGACGAGCGCAACCGGCCCGAGGACCCTGATCTCCACCGAGGGCCTCCCTTCCAGAGAAACCCTATCGACGCCCTACCCCGACCGACCGGGGCGAACGGCCCCGTTCAGGAACACGACTGCTGCAGATAGCGGTCACACTCGGCTTGCGTGAGCTCCCGGGTGACTCGGCTCCGAGCGATGTCCATGAGTCGATCGATGTCGTAGGTGAGCACATCGACGGTGCCATCCGCCGACGCAACCGAGAGCTCCTGGCGGACGGGGTCGAGGCCGACACCGAGCACCGAGGCGGCGCCATTCCGAATCGTGTAGATCTCCTGCCCGGTGAGGAAATCCCACATCGCAACTCGTCCGCCGCGTCCCGCCGACACGAGGAGGCCCCTCTCGGCGTCGACGGCGAGTGAGCTCACACCCCCGATGTGGGCACCGTTGACGGATCGAACGTTGCCTTCCACGTCGAAGAACGTCACCTGGCCGCGTGCGTCTCCGACGACGACGACCTGACCGTGGAACGCGAGCACCGTCGCGTCGGGCTCGACCTGCCACCGGCGACCACCGCCCGTCGACGGGTCCCAGATCACGACTTCGGCGGATCCGGGAGTCGACGGGCTGTCCACGACCAGGCCGGCGACGAGACCGCCCGTCGTCCTGACGGCGATCGGGACTCCTGCGCCGATCGCCAGCGACTTCACGTCGTCCAGATCCGGGAAGCCGGAGACGAGAGGCGCGTCCACGAGATAGGCCTCACCGACACAGCCGGTCTCGTCGACGTCGCCGCACCCTGCGGCGACCACGCGATCGGCTCCCGCGGACAGGGCGGTGGCCAGCGGGGGACCCATCGGCAAGGCGACGGCTCCGGGGACCTCGAAAGGAGGTTCCCAGTCGAGCTCCGACGCCCGGAAGACCTCGAGACCACCGCTGGTGAACAGGGCCTCGCCGTAGAACCCCGCAGCTCCGCTGAAGGTGGACGTCTCGGGATCGGTGTCGAACGACGTGTAGGCGAACGGGAGGTGGAGGCGCTCCCCCTCGAGCGACCGTGCTTCAGGTCTACGGGCCGGGAGATCGTCACCGGAGCGCTCGACGAACACGGCGACAGCTGGATCGAGCGCGCGGAGTTCGAACAGACTGGAAGGCGTCGAGGCCAGGAAGTCCACGACGCCCACGACCAGTCCCGTGCCACCCGCCGTGAACGCGCCGAACCGGGCCCCGTACCCGATCTCCCCGATCTCAATGCGCTCGATCTCCACGACCGCGGCGTCGGCGGATTGGTCGACGTTCTTCTCGGGCCGCTGACCTGGGGTTTTGTGGGCCCACACGCGTTTCACACGCGGCCTCTTGGTGACCCACAGGCGGGTCCCCGGACCTTGCGGGCATGCAGAACACACACAGCC
>DATHYU010000424.1:0-2063 GCA_035458965.1 Acidimicrobiia bacterium
GCCCCGGCGGAGCCGGGCCTTGGCGCCTCGCGGTGGCTCGACGAGGGCGCCGATCGCTCCGGGGTCCCCCGTCGGTGCCGTCATGGCGGGGTGTCCTGTCCGAGCGACATCGGGGTCACCGGCCTAGAGGAGCCCGGTATCGGCGATGAGGTCGGTGGCGAGGTCGAGGGCGCCGGCGAGCGCCGAGAGGTCGATGTCGGGCTGGCCGAGCGACTCGAGCGGCGGCAGGGCGGGAGTCGCATCGACGCTCGGGACGAGCGGGTACTCGAAGGTCTCGGTGGCGAAGTAGCGCTGGGACTCGGTCTCGAGGAGGAACGCGACGAAGCGCCGCGCGTCGTCGGTCTGGTCGGACGACGCCAGGACGCCGGCCCCGGCGGGCATCACGAGCGCTCCGGCACCCGAGGAGAAGAAGTGGTTGGCGGCGTCGGCGGAGCCCAGTTCGGCGATGCGGCGGAACAGGTAGTAGTGGTTCACGAGGCCGGCGTCCACCTCGCCGTCGTCGACGGCGGCCACGATCGTGGAGTTGCCCGAGTAGGTCGGGGCCGCTCCTCTCGCCAGGTCGGTGAGCCACGCCCGCGTCGCCTCTTCCCCGTCGATGAGGATCATGGCGGCGACGAAGGCGACGAACGATCCGTTCGTCGGCGCGATCGCGACGCGGCCGGCCCAGGCGGGATCCGTGACCCCGGTCACCTCGGCGGGAAGGGTCGCAGGGTCGACGTCGCGGGTGTCGTAGACGAGGACTCGGGATCGTCCCGAGACGCCGATCCAGCGGGACTGCGGGTCGGAGAAGCGGGCGGGCACGTCGTCCATGAGGTCGCCCGGGAGCACCGAGAACAGCCCGGCTTCGGCGACGGCGCCGAGGGACGCGGGGTCCTGGGCGAAGAAGACGTCGGCGGGGGAGTTGCCGGCTTCCTCGCGGATGGTGGCAGCCAGCTCCGGGGAGTCGCCGTAGCGCACCTCGACCTCGATGCCGGTCTCGTTCCTGAAGCGCTCGATGAGGGGACCGACGAGGGCCTCGTTGCGGCCCGAATAGACGGTGAGGGTGCCGCCGTCGTCGCCGCAGGCGGCGGTGAGGAGAGCGAGGCCGATGAACACGGTCAGGACGCGTCGCATGGACGGAAACCCTATTCCCACTACCGCCGTAGTGCAAAAGGAGACCTGACGGAGTGTGTCAGGCGTGCCTGACTCCCTCCCGAGCGGTGGAGGATCCGCCGGAGTACGATCGCTCGCGATGGCCGAGACCACCTACCGAGCGACGTACCGGGAGTACGTGGGGGCGATCTGGGAGATCCAGGCGGAGGGCCTCGAGGCCCGACAGTCCCGGCTCGCCGAGTGGCTCGGTGTCAGCCGGGCGAGCGTGTCCGAGATGGTCCACAAGCTGGCGGCCGAGGGCCTCGTCGTGGTCGACCCGCTGGGGCTCACCGAAGCCGGCCGCCACCTCGCCGAGGTCACCGTCAGGCGCCACCGCCTGGCCGAGCGCTTCCTGTCCGAGGTGCTGCACCTCCCGTGGGACAAGGTGCATCACGAGGCCGAGGTGTGGGAGAACGTGATCTCCGACGACGTGGAGGCCGCCATGTGGGCGGCGATGGACGATCCCAAGACCTGCCCCCACGGCAACCCGATCCCCGGCGCCGGCTACCTGCCGCCGCCGATCAAGCCGATCGCCGAGATGACGGCGGGGGAGCGGCGGCCGGTCGAGCGGATCTCGGAGGAGCTCGAGCTCGACGACGAGATGATGGGCTACCTCGACCGCTCGGGCCTCCGACCGGGGGCCGAGGTGGAGCTCGTCGATCGCGGCCCGTCGGGCACGCTCACCGTCAAGGTCGACGGTGGTGACGGCGTCGGCCTGTCCCCATTCGCCGCCGAGCGCCTGTTCGTGGTGGCGTGAGGTCCCTCCCGGTGGGGGAGTTGGCCGACCGCCTAACCCACCAGTAGCGGGATCAGCCGTTCCTCGTCGGTGAGGCCGCCGTGATGGCCGACGAGCCGCTCGTCGGCGTACTTGTGGAAGGCGACCGTGGACGGTCCCGGGACCAGGACACCGTCGGGGGCGCGCCCGTCGAACG
>DATHYU010000425.1:0-2433 GCA_035458965.1 Acidimicrobiia bacterium
TGGACCTCGGCCGCGGTCACTCCGGGCCGCACGGTGTCGATCCCGGCCTGCTGGGCGGCCATGACGATGTCGTAGACCTCGCGGTACTCGTCACTCGGCTCTCCGACGTGGATGGTCCGGCCGAAGTCCGAGCAGTAGCCCCGGTACACGCTCCCGAAGTCGAACGAGACGCCCATGCCCTTGTTGAGCGGGTTGTGTGAGATCCGAACGGTGGCATCACGGTCATCGAGCGGCCCCATCGACCACACGGCGGTGTCGAACGACCAGGTCCGGGCCCCCTCCCGAACCAGGTGGTGGTTGACCTCCTCTGCGAGATCCATCTCGGTCACACCGATGTCGACCTTCGGTGCGGTCTTGCTCATCGCCTCGTCGACGATCCGGCACGCCTCGCGCATGAGCACGAGCTCGTCGTCCGTCTTGATACGCCGCAACCGGTTCACGAGTCGCGTCCCGTCGACCAGGCCGGCGCCGGGGAACGCTTCGAGGAGCCTGATGACCGCCGAGCCCCAGGTTCTCGCTCCGATCGCCACACGGGACGCCGCCGGCTGGGCAGCCGCCATGCGTGCGAAGATCCCCTCCCCGTCGTCCGACTCGCTGACGCTGACCACCTCGCCGGGCACGCCTGCGGGAAGGTCGAACTCGACGTAGTTGCGCGGCAGCACGAAGACGGGGTCGCGCCCGGGTGCGAGGAAGGCGCCCGCCACCCAGCCGTGGGTGTAGTTGACCTCACCGAACGTCGGCACCCGCCGCTCGATGCCGGTGAGGTACTCGAGGTCCGCACCGATCGGCAGCCAGAGCAACCCGACCCCGGCCTCTTCGAGGATGGGCTCGAGGGCAGCCCTCCGGGCGGCGTGATCGAAGTCGACGGTCGGGGTCATCGTTGGCCTTTCATTCGTCGTGCGTCCTACGACGCCAGGGATCCGGCGACGGTCCTTCCGTGGGCCACCACGAGTTCGGGGCGGCGGAGGGTCTCCAGCGTCTCCATCGGGTTCCCGTCCACGACGACGAGGTCGGCGACGCTGCCGGGCTCCGGCGTGGAGGCCGCTCCGAAGCCGTTGAGCTCGCGCCCGCCGACCGAGGCGGCGTGGAGGACCGACCGGCGGTCCATCCCGGCGCGTTCGAGCATCTCCAGCTCTCGATGGAATCGCGGCCCGATGGGATTGAGATCGGCGCCGACGGCGACCTTGACGCCGGCTTCGATGCAGGCATGGAGCGCGTCGGCGTGGGGCTTCACGAGCTCGCGGGCGCGATCGGCCGCGTGCTTCGGCCAGCCCTGCTCGGTGATGTACTCCTGGTCATGGGTGACGCCGATCGTCGGCACCAGCCACGTCCCGTTGCGTGCCATGACGGCGGCAGCCTCCTCCGTCAGCATGTACCCGTGCTCGACCGATCGGCCGCCGAGCTCTGAGAAGGCAATGGCGGGCGTCGTCCCGCCGCAGTGGGCGGCGACGGGGATCCCGCGGAGGTTGGCCACCTCCATGAGGGTCGCGAGCTCCGCCTCGGTGAACTGACCGGCGTCGGCCGTCTCGTGCGGGCTCGCCAGACCGCCCGTCAGCATGATCTTCACCCAGTGGGCGCCGCGCTCGACGAGCTCCCGAACCGCACGCGCCATCGCCGTCGGGCCGTCGACGACGTGCTCGGCGCGCATCTGGGTGTGCACCCGCGGGTAGCTCGTCCCGTGACCGCCGGTCGTGCGGATGCCCTTCCCGGCGCCGCGGACACGCGGACCGGCGGTGGTTCCCGCCGCGAACGCGCGGCTCCATGCCAGGTCGAGCTCCTCGGCGTCGTCGACGCAGCGGACGCCGGTCACCCCCATGTCGATGGCGCTGCGGAAATTCTCGCCCGCTCGGATGGTCCGCTCGGGGATCCCCTCGAAGTAGCCCGCCGCGACCGGGTCGTACATCATCCCGCCCGAGTGGGCATGGCAGTCCCACAGCCCGAACATGGCGGTCAACCCGCTCGCATCGACCGTGCGATCGGCGTCGCCGTCGGCGGGCTGGAGCACGCCGTTGGAGATCTTGAGATCGACACGAGCCGTCTCCCCGGTCGCCGTGTCGAGCCAGGAGGCTCCCCGAATCGCCAGGCTGCCGTGGTCGCTCATGGTTGCTCCTTACCTGCCAGTGTCTCGTAGGCCGCCTCGGGTCCCGACGGGTCGGCCCATGACACGTCGACGATGATCTCGTCCACCCCGACGGCGATCAGCGCTGGGATGTGAAGGGCGATCTCCTCGTGACGCCCCGCCGATCCGGTGATCTGCATCGTGACCCTCGGGCGGCTGCCGCCCGCCTCATCCGCCTGCTCCCCGAGCGCGGAGATCGGTCCTTCGAGCGCCGCAGCGTCGAGCCCGTCGGTCGACTGCAGGGCGACCCATCCGTCACATGTCGTCGCCGCTCGCCGGATCGCCGCCGGGCTCAACCCGCCGATGAGTATCGG
>DATHYU010000426.1:0-3966 GCA_035458965.1 Acidimicrobiia bacterium
GATCGTCGAGCACGGCTCGGGTCCGCTCGTCGCGTTCTGCGGCGACGGCGGGCTCGACCTCGGATCGCAGGGCCGCGGTCTGGAGCAGGGCGGCGGCGGTCTTGAGGCCCCGGCGGAGCACGGAGGCCTCGGTGGCGGGGAGCACCTCCTCGTCGAGGAACGCCGCCACGCCCCGCATGATCTCGGTCGGGTCGGGCCGCGGGCGGAGGTCGTCGGTCGAGGCCGGGGACTCGGGCGCCGGTGTGGGCGGTGGTCCGGACCCCCATCCGGCCTGTCGGGCGGCCTGGCGCAGGATCTCGCGGAGGAACTGGAGGCCGAGGCCGGCGTGGTTCTGGGACCGGGAGGCGCCCTCGATCCAGTTGGTGGCTCCGTTGACGACCATGACCCCCCGGTTCACCGAGGCGAAGACCGTGAACCAGCGGAGTGCGTCGCGGTCGACGGCCGATCCCGACTCCGCCTCGTAGGCCGCGACCGTGATCTCGGGGTCGGCCACCAGCTCGACCGCCCACAGCGCCCCTCCGAGGTCTTCGAGAGGGTCGCCGTTGTGAGCGAGCTCCCAGTCGAGCAGCCCGGTGATCTCCCCGTCGACGTGGAGGCTGTTGTGCGGTCCGGCGTCCCCCCACAGCAGTGTCGCCGGCCGATCGGACTCGGGCACCCGCGCCTCCAGCCAGGCCAGGAGGGCGCCCATGAGCGGCACCGACCCCCGGCGCCGGTCCTCGTACTGCCGCCGCCACCGCGCCAGCTCCGAACGGGTGGCTCCGGCGGAGGACCCGGGGAGGCCGTCTCCGAGGTCCACGGGCCCGAGGCGGTGCAGCTTCGCGAGCAGGGCGCCGAGCTGCGCGGCGATCCGATCCCGGACCTCCTGGCCCTCGCGGCGCAACGGGTCTCCGGGCAGGCGCGTCATCGCGAACGCCGCCCTCCCGAGTCGCCCGCCCTCCGGCTCCAGCCACAGCGGTTCGGGCGTGGGGATCGGGGTGTCGCGAACCGCCTGGAGCGCCCGGTACTCGCTCCCGCGGTCGGTCCAGTCGAGGGGCCCCGACTCGGCGGTCCTGCGGACGACGAGATCGGGGCCGTCGGCCACCGAGACGAACCAGGTCTCCTGCCCGTTGCCGACCGGGCCGCGGACGACGTCGGTGATCTCCTCTCCCGGCAGGAGGGCGACGAGGTCGGCGGCGGCGATGTGCCTGTCGGGCGTCATCGGCCGGCCGCCCAGCGGGCGAGGTCGGCTGCCGCGGCCGCACGGGTCTCGCGGACCTCGAGGCGGCGGATGCCGAGCGGGTCGATCTCGGTGCGCAGCAGCTCGAGGGCCTCGGCGGGAGGTTCCGGGGTGGTGGGGACGTCGGCCGCCACGGTGACCGGGAACCCGCATCCGGCGGCGACCTCGGCGGCGGCGACCCCGGGACGGACGGAGGCCGCCCGCCACCCGTCCTCCCACGTGAGGACCGCCTTGTCCGTGACGATGCCGCGCACGCCCGATCCGGGCAGGTCCCGTTCACGGCGCCAGGCGTCTCCCCGCTCGTGGCCGGCGCCGGTGACGAAGTCCACCTCGGCGGGGAGGAACCGCGGCGAGTGGTCGGCGCGATAGGCCACGAGGCTTCCCATGAGCACGGCGATGTCAGCCGTCGCCAGGCCGCCGGGCAGCCGCAGCCACGAGCCGTCGGGCCGCCGGATCCGGCTCGTGTTGAGGCGGCCGAGCCCGTCGACCTGCGCCGGTGAGACGAACTGGCGGGAGATCCGGCCGCGCTGGATCTGGTCGAGGATCTCGGACTGCGTGAACGTGCCGACGCCGAGGCGGTCGAGGATCTCGGGGGCCACCATCGCCTCGGCGAGATCGTGGATCGCCGGGTCGACCGTCGCCGCGGCGATCACCGTCACGTCGTCGACGAGCGACTCGCGGGCGACGAGGGCGGCGGCGGCCGCGATCGGCGTGGCGACGCCGATGACGACGACGTCCCCTGGCTGCACCGTGGCGGCGAGGCCGAAGACCAGGTACTCGTCGGTGGTCATCGTCATGACGGCTGGCCCAGGAGCGGCCCGGGTCCCGACGCCGGGTCGGCGAGGTAGCCGCGGAGCCGGGTGAGGTCCGCGGGGTGGCGGCCGGGCATCGCAGAAGGAGCGGCGCCACCGGGGGCGAGCACGACCGCATCGACCTCGTGGGCGAACAGCATGGCCCGCCCGGCGACGGAGTCGACGATCTCCTCGACGGTGACCACGACGCGACCGGCGGCCCGGGCGATGGCGGCGTCGAAGTCCCAGAGGAAGTCGGGGCTCGACGGGCCGGCGACGTTCCCGGCTGCGTCCGACGCCTCGGCGTGGATGAACGTCACGTCGGGACGCAGTGCCGGCACGGCGAGGACGGGCGTGCCGGTGTAGGGATCGGCGATCTCCACGATGCCCAGCTCCCCGACGAGGTCGGATCCTGCCCCGCCCTTGGCGGGCATGAAGGGGAGCCCGGCGAGCGATGCACGGAGCCCGGCGACGAACAGGAACTCCGAGTACTCGTGGAACACGACCGACCCGTCCTCGAACGCCGCCTTGGTGGCGGGCGCGAATCCGAGTTGCTCGAACCCCACGTAGCCCCCGTGGACCTCGGCCACCGCACCCGCGGCGACGAGGGCCTCGACGTCGACCGACCCGAGGAAGGTGAAGAGGCGGAGGTCGCGGCGTCCGGCGGCGGCGAGGGCCGCAACGGCGGCCATCGGCTTGCGTTTGAGGAGGACGCCGCCGAGCCCGACCGCGCTTCCGTCGGGGATCCCGGCGACGACGTCGGGGAGGCTCTGCAGGATGCTCATCGGGACCTCGGCGGCCGGACCGGCCAAACGTTCGGTGGGTACGCTAGCGGAGCCGGTTTCGCCGCCTGGGAGGGAGTGCGATGAGCTACGAGACGTTCCTGGTGGAGCGCCGCGACGACGGGGTCGCCGTCGTCACGATCAACCGTCCGGACCGCATGAACGCGATGAACCAGAGGTTCTTCCACGAGCTCTCGGCGGTCTTCGACGAGCTCGATGCCGACGACGACGTCGGAGCCGCCGTCCTCACCGGCGCAGGCCGCGCGTTCTCGGCGGGGGGCGACATCGAGATGTTCGAGTCGCTCACCGACACCCAGGCGTATCGGCGGCAGGTCAAGCTCGTGCTGAAGGCCTTCAACGACGTCGAGATGGCCGACATCCCGGTGGTGGGGGCCATCAACGGCATCGCCTACGGCGGAGGAACCGAGCTGACCCTGGCGTGCGATCTCGCGATCGCCTCGGAGCGGGCCCGATTCGCCTTCAAGGAGGTGACGGTCGGCCTCATGCCGTCCTACGGAGTCCTGCGGGGGCCCGACGTGATGGGCCTGCGGGCGACGCGATACCTGGCGTTGACCGGCCGTGACATCGACGCGGAGCGTGCCCGGGAGATCGGCCTCGTCGACGAGGTCGTGGCGCACGACGATCTGCTCGACGAGGCGGTCGCCCTCGCCGCGCAGATCGCGGCGAATGCCCGCTTCGGGGTCCGGTACGGCAAGACGTTCATCAATCGCAACCAGGGCGTGCCGGGCCTGCTCGAGTCGGTCGAGGCCACGGCCGTGCTGTTCGGGACCCCCGAGCACAAGGCCGCCGTGGCCGGTTTCCTCGAGTCCCGCGGAAAACGGTAGGCCCGCCGCCGGGGAACCGGTTCCACCGTTTTTCAACCAAACGGTTGTTTGGTAAACTCCGCCCCCCGTTCCGGGCGGTCGCCCGGGCGATCGGGGGAGGGGACTCCGTGACCGTGTTCAATCGAGGCCGTGCCGTATGACGGATCCTGCCGATCTCGTCCCGCGTCCGAGTCGCGACGAGCGCGAGGAGAAGCTCCGGCGCCAGATCGCCTATGACGTCGAGCGGTCCCCCTTCTATCGCGAGCAGTTCGAGGAGCACGGGATCGATCCGGGCACCGTCCGAACCCTCGACGACGTCCGGGCCCTGCCGATCTTCGTGCGTCCCGACGTCC
>DATHYU010000427.1:0-2338 GCA_035458965.1 Acidimicrobiia bacterium
GTCCACCCCGATCGCGGCTGCCACGGCAGACCCCATCGTCGTGGTCCAGAACGGCAACGGCCGACCGGGTTCCGCGGGAGCGGTCGCCGAGGCGCTGTCCGTCGCCGGGTTCGAGGTGGCAGATGCGACCAACGCAACCCGCGATGACCACGGGACCACCCTCGTGGTCGCTCGTCCGACGGCGCTCACGTCCGCCGAGCGCATCCGTGAAGCCCTCGGATACGGCTCGGTCATGACCGGATCTGTTCCCTCGGGCATCGACGTGGTGGTTATCGTCGGGCTCGACGCCCCGGCTCCCTGACCGCCGGGCCCACCGACCGAGGAGTTCGCTCATGCAGGTGAGGCAGGCCGTGCTGCTCATGGGCGGCCGCGGCACGCGCATGTTTCCCCTCACCGCGACCACGCCGAAGGGCCTGTTGCCGGTCGCCGGGCTCCCGTTCGTCGACTACCAGATCCGGTTGCTCGCGTCGGTCGGCGTCGAGGAGGTCTTCCTCGCGATCGGCACCCACCTGCTGGTCGCCTGGGAACGCTACGCAGAAGGCCGTGACGACCCGGTCGTGCGCGTCGCCGTCGAGGAGGCTCCGCTCGACACGGCGGGATGCGTGGTCGAGATCCTCGATCGGCTCGACGACCGCTTCCTCGTCCTCAACGGTGACGTCGTGCTCGAGGCCGACCTCGCGGGATTCCTCGCCGGCGCACCGGACGCCGCCGCGGCCACCCTGGCCCTCGTTCCGGTCGCCGACCCGAGTGCCTACGGCGTCGTGGTGACGGGCCCGGACGGCTACGTCGACCAGTTCGTCGAGAAGCCGCCGCCCGGCACCGAACCGACGAACACCGTGTCGGCCGGCATCTACGTCCTGCAGCGGTCCGCCCTCGAGCCCTATGAGCGAGGCCGTCTCTCGTTCGAGCGGGTCGTCTGGCCGGCGCTCGCAGAACGGCGCCGGCTCGCCGCCGTGACCATCGACGGTCACTGGCTGGACATCGGCATCCCCGAGATGTACCTCGAGACGACCGGCGCCGTCCTGACCGGAGCGACCACGTTGCACCACCCCGAGGGGCGCCACCGGGTCGCCCCCGGGGCCGTGATGGAAGGCGACCACGCCGGGGCGTGGTCCACGATCGGGTCCGGAGCCGTCGTCGAGCGCGGTGCCGTCATCGAGGAGGCCATCGTCCTCCCCGGCGCCCGGATCGGCAGCCACGCCGTCGTTCGCCGGGCCATCGTGGGATGGGACGCCGTCGTCGGTGCCGATGCGATCGTCACCGGAGCGTCCATGATCGGTGCGGGTGCGGTGGTCGGTGACGGCTGCGAGCTCGCCCACGGCGTCAGAATCGCCCCAGGAGCCGAGCTCCAACCCGGATCGGTGACCTTCTCGCCTCCGAAATGAGGATCGGATGACACGCAAAGCACTCGTGACGGGAGGGGCCGGGTTCATCGGCAGCAACCTCGTCGACCTCCTCGTGGACAACGACTGGCAGGCGCTCGTCGTCGACGACCTCTCCGGCGGGTCCATGGACAACCTCGCCGGAGCGCGTCGGCGCGGCAAGGTCGGTGTGCACGTCACCGACATCGGCGCACCCGAGCTCGGCGAGATCATGGGCCGCTACTCCCCGGAGGTCGTCTTCCACCTGGCGGCCCAGGTGAAGGTCTCGGCGTCGGTCGAGGACCCCGTCCACGACGCCATGGTCAACGTCGTCGGGCTGCTCAACGTCCTCGAGGCGGCGCGGCGGTCGGGTGCCCGCAAGGTCGTGTTCGCGTCGTCGGGCGGCGCCGTGTACGGGCCGAACGCCAAGCTCCCGGTGTCCGAACGCGCCGCGAAGTCCCCCTCGTCGCCCTATGGCATCTCCAAGAAGGTCGCCGAGGACTACTTCCGCTTCTTTCGGCAGGTCCACGGGCTCGAGTCGACGCTCCTGGCGTTGTCGAACGTCTACGGGCCCCGCCAGGACCCGGGGCTCGAAGGCGGCGTCGTGGCGATCTTCTCCCAGGCCATGCAGGTCGGCCGCACGCCGACCATCTACGGGGACGGGTCCCAGACGCGCGACTTCGTCTATGTCGAGGACGTCGCCGACGCCTTCCTGCGGGCGGCCGACGCCGGTGACGGCCTCTTCCTGAACATCGGCACCGGTGAGGAGACCTCGATCACCGAGTTGTTCGAGACGATGGCACGTGTCCTCGGCTTCGGCAGCCGTCCCAAGTTCGCCGACCCGCGGCCCGGCGAGGTGCCCCGGTCCGTCGTCGACGCCTCCCGGGCACGACGAGCGCTCGGCTGGGAGGCATGGACGTCGCTCGCCGACGGTCTGCGGCGCACCCTCGACTCCTACGCCTGACGGGCTTCGGGCG
>DATHYU010000428.1:0-6632 GCA_035458965.1 Acidimicrobiia bacterium
CCTGGGCGGCGGGTTCGGCAACAAGGTGCCCGTCTATCCCGGTTACGTCATCTCGATCCTGGCCTCGATCCTGCTCGAGCGGCCGGTGAAGTGGATCGAGGACAAGACCGGCAACCTCATCTCCACCGGCTTCGGGCGAGACATCTACCTGAAGGGCCAGATGGCGTTGCGCAACGACGGGCGCATCCTCGGCGTGCGGATGTACACCGAGTCCGACCACGGCGCCTTCTTCTCCGACGCCCAGCCCAGCAAGTTCAAGATCGGGCTGATGCACTCGGCCTTCGCCTGCTACGACATCCCGGCCGCCCACCTCACCGCCAAAGGCGTGTACACCAACAAGGCACCGGGCGGGGTCGCCTACCGGTGCTCGTTCCGGGTCACCGAGGCGATGTTCTTCCAGGAGCGGATGGTCCAGGCCGCGGCCGACGACCTCGGGATGGACCAGGCCGAATTCCGCCGGGTCAACCTCGTGCGCGACGACGACTTCCCGCACCGGACACCGGTCGGCTTCCTCACCGATTCGGGCCAGTACGGCAAGTGCCTCGACATCGGGCTGGAAGCGATCGGTTACGACGACTTCAAGCGACGGCAGGAGGAGGCCCGGGCCCGCGGCCGGCTCCTCGGCATCGGCATCTCGACCATGACCGAGCCGCTCGGCGCCGGCAACAGCCGTGAGTACGACATCCTCGGGATCAAGATGTTCGACTCCGCCGAACTGCGGGTCCACATGACCGGGAAGGCGATCCTGCGCACCGGGGCGAAGACCCAGGGCCAGGGCCACGAGACGACGTGGGCGCAGATCGTCGCCCACGAGCTCGGCATCCCCGCCGACGACATCGTGGTCGAGGAGGGGGACACCGACACGGCGCCCTTCGGCATGGGCACGTACGCCTCGCGGAGCACCCCGGTCGCCGGCGCCGCCGTTGCGATGGTCGCCCGGAAGATCCGGGCGAAGGCCCGCAAGCTGGCGGCCCACCTGCTCGAGGCCTCCGAGGAGGACATCGAGTGGGAGCTCGGGCGCTTCTACCTGCGAGGAGACCCCGATCGCGGCGTCTCCATCCAGGAGTGCGCGATGGCCGCCTACTCGAACGTGCCCGACGGGATGGAGCCGGGGCTCGAGAACGTGGCCTACTACGACCCGCCGAACCTCACCTGGCCATTCGCGTGTTACATCGCAACCGTCGAGATCGATCCCGAGACCGGCGTGTGGGACGTGCTGCGGGTGGTCGCCGTCGACGACTGCGGCGTCCGCATCAACCCGATGATCGTCGAGGGTCAGATCATGGGCGGCCTCACCGAGGCCTATGCGATGGCGAACATGCAGTTCATCACCTTCGACGAGGACGGGAACTGCATCGGCGGCAACTACATGGACTACCTCCTGCCGACCGCCTGGGAGACTCCGGGCTTCGAGCTCCACGAGGTGGTCACACCCTGCCCCCACCACCCGATCGGTGCGAAGGGCATCGGCGAGTGCGCCACCGTCGGCGGCCCTGCTGCGTTCGTGAACGCGGTGATGGATGCCCTCAAGGACCACGGGGTGCGCAACGTCGACATGCCGCTGCTCGCCGATCGCGTTCACAAGGCGATCTCCGATCGGACCGACGTGTCGGGCGCTCCACCGGTGAAGGTCGGGTGATGCAGACGATGCGCAGTGCCACCGCCAGGCATCCGAGGAGGATCCGATGCTGATCAAGAGCGAGTTCGAGGTCACGGAGTCCCCGGACAAGGTCTGGGAGTTCTTCAACAACATCCCGTTGGTCGCCGCCTGCCTGCCCGGTGCAGACATCTCCGAGCAGGTCAGCGAGGATCGGTTCACCGGAACCGTCGTCATCGGTGTCGGTCCCGTTCGGCTGAACTTCGCCGGCGAGGCGAACATCCGCGAGCGTGACGACGCCAATCGGCGGATCGTCGTCGACGCCTCCGGCGCCGACGTCAAGGGCCGGGGCCAGGCGGCGCTGGCCCTCAACGCGGTCATCAGCCCGAGCGGTGCCGGATCGAAGGTCGAGGTCGACCAGGACCTCCAGCTGTCGGGTGCCGCTGCGCAGTACGGCCGCGGGCTCGTCCAGGACGTCACGGCCGTGCTGCTCGACGAGTTCGCCGCCAACATGCGAATGCAGCTCGATGCCCTCGAGAAGGGCATCACGCTCGATCCGAGTGCGGCATCGAAGGCGAGCGGCATCGCCATCGGCCTGCGGGCCTTGCGAATGGCCCTCGCCCGGGTCTTCCGCCGCTTCTTCCTTCCCTATCGGGCGACCACGGACTGACAGGAGGCACCATGCTCTGGACCATTGGAAACCTCCTACTCCTGCTGGTCGTCGTGCCGGTGGCGGTGGGGCTGCTGAACCGGGTGCTCGCCGCGCTCGAGCGGATTCGCGGTGCCGCCGACACCACCCTCGCCGGTGGTGTGGCGGTCATCGGCGAGCTCGACGACGTGCCCGATCGGCTCGCCGTCACCGACCACACGATCGCCGAGGTCGCCAACGGCGCGGTCCGTTACGCCGGATCCGTCGGAAAGCTCTTGGGTTAGGGGGCGTCATGGAGGCAAACGCAATCTTCACCATCGTCGTGGCGACCCTGATCATCGCTGCGGCCGCCCTCGGCCTGCTCCGGGTGATCTTCCATCTCCGGGCCGTCGTCAAGGCACTCGACGCGCTCATCGGCGGTGTCGGGGTCATCGTCGAGAAGACCGATCCGGTGCCCGAGGTGGTGCCGTCGGTCAACGCCAATCTCGCACCGGTCCGTGCGTTCACGGAAAGCATCTGAGGAGGGGCGATGACACTGCTCGCATCGAACACCGGATGGGTGGTCGGCTACACGCTCGGCATCGTCGTCGTGCTCGTCGTGGTCGCCCTCGTCGTCCCGATCCTGCTGCTCGCCCGTCGGATCGGTCAGCAGGCGACCGCCGTGAACGACGGGCTCGTCAAAGCGGTCCACAACACGGCCGCTCTCGGGCAGCTGGCCACGACCATCGAGTCCGCCGAGGTCATCGTCGACGGCCTCAAGCGCGGACGAAACAGGCTGGGAGGTTGACCGTGCTCGACAGCTTCTCTCATGAAGGGCTCTGGCAGTTCGCCAACATCGCCGGCCTCCTCGTCGTGGTCGTGGTTGCGATCCTGCTGACGATCCTCGTCATGCTGGTTCGCACCATCGAGCAGCGGGTCAACACGATCCGTGAGACGCTCAAACAGGCGGTGGCGAACACGAACGACACGGAACTGATCGCCGAGACGGCGAAGCGGGTGGACGCGGTCCTCGCCGAGGGCCTCCAACACCATCTGTTCCTCGGCCGGGTCCTCGACAAGGTGCGCTCATGAACGGCAACGTCCTCTTCTCCGTCATCGACATCGTCCTGCTGATCGCCGGTCTCGCGATCTATCTCTGGATCGTCGGGGGGCAGCTGACACGCGTCGCGACCGTCCTCGAGGAGTGCTCCGACCTCGTCGCCGAGGTCAAGAAGAACGCCGAGGTCATCGACCAGGGGCTTGGGAGCATCAACAGCACGGGCCGGGTCATCGCCGGTGCCCTTCCCCTGCTCTACGGCATGGCCGAGGGGATCGTCGACGGCGCCACGTTCGATCACGACGCGGCGGTGGAGCGTCCCGACCCGGCTTCGGGCCGCCGGCGGTCGCGGCAGCTCGAAGGCGTCGGCTACCTGGACGACTAGCGCGTCAGGAAGGCGGCGGTTCGCGTCCCGTGGTGAGCGGGTTCGTGGTCGGCGCGCGATACGAGCCGATCCATTCGTCCTTCCACGCCCGGTCGAACTGGTCCGGGTTGCAGCTCGGGTGGTACACGGCGAGCAACTCCTCCGTGATCCGTTCGCGGTGGGACGGGAGCCCGCCGGGGATGACGAAGGTGGCAACCCACAGGTTCCAGCGGTCGCCGGCCCGTTCGACCCACCGATCGGCATGGGGGTGCTCGAAGGGGAGGCCTGCCGCCGAGAGGTCGTCGGCGTGCCCGAGGTAGATCACCTCGAATCGCTGCGAGCCCTGGTCCGGTCTCGTCAGGATGGCGAAGATGCCCGGCCGGGCAGGAGCCTGGAACCCGCCGAGGACCCGGGGTCCCTCGAAGGAGTATCCGCCGAGGGAACCGAGCCGGATCATCCGAACTCCTCGAACTCGCTCTCGTCGCTGATGGACTCGGCCCAGGCCACCGGCCATGGTGGGAGCCCGGCACGCCCGGCGGCCTCGGTGAACGCTCCGATCGCCTGCTCGACGGCCTCGTCCGAGGTCGGTGCTTCGATGACGATCTGCGCCGAGTAGCTCATCGTTCCTATTCCGCTGGCGATGCCTTCCCAGCCGGCGACGGCATCGGCCAGGTCGACGATCTCCTCGCGCTCCATCACCCGATCGCCGTCGGCGCGTAGCGAGATGCTCCACCGCATCGATGCTCCTCCTACCTGATCGCGGGCAGGGTCTCGGCGAATGTCACGAGACTCTCGAGATTGTGGCCCGACCATAGGAGGTCGATGTGCGGCATCGCCACCGACATCCCGAGGCTCCCCGGGACGTAGTCCTCGCGGTCGCCCTTCATCGGGTTCATCCAGACGATGCGATGGCAGAGCCGCTGGAGCCGGGTGAGCGCGGCATCGAGGGTTCCCGGGTCGCCCCGATCCAACCCGTCGGAGCAGATGACCACGATCGCGCCCCGGGCCATGCCGCGCCGGGCGTAGCGGCGCACGAACTCGTCGAGGGACGCGCCGATCCGGGTGCCGCCCGCCCAGTCGAGCACCTCCTGGCCGGCCCGCCGGAGGGCTTCGTCGGGATCCCGGTGCCGCAGCGCCGTCGTGATCCGGGTGAGGTGCGTCCCGAAACCGAAGACCTCGACCCGGCGGCCGCCGCGTCTCGTGGAGTGGGCGAACTGCAGCAGGTTCCGTGAGTAGTCGGCCATGGACCCGGAGATGTCGAGGATGAGCACGAGCGGCCGGGGGCGTCGGCCCCGCACGAGGCGGGCGAGGTCCCCGGGCTCGCCGTGGGTGCGCATCGTGTCTCGCGCGATTCGGCGCAGGTCGAGCCGCCTCCCCTTCGGGGACGGCCGGTGCCGGCGGGTCCGCCGGGTCGGGGGCGCGACCCTGAGCGAGGAGATGATCTTGCGGATCGCAGCGAGTTCTTCCTCCGTGCAGTCGGAGAAGTCCTTCGTGCGCCGGACCACCACGGCCGCGGCCTGCGTCCCGAGCCGGGTCTCCTCCTCGTCGCCGCCCTCTTCGGGCTGCTCGCCCGAGGGGACCTCGAAGACGGCGTCGGACTCCATCGTCGGTGGTTTGTGGGTCGGTGCCTTCTGGGGTTCGGGCGCGGCCGCTCCGCCGAGGAAGAACCGGGTGAAGCAATCGTTGTAGACCGGGATCGCAGCGCGGCCGTGCGCGAGCGTCGCCCGTCCCGCCCAGTACACGTCCTCGAGGCGGCCCGGATCGAGCATTGCCACGGCGGACACGAAGGTCATGGCGTCGTCGGTGCCCAGCACCATGCCCTCGTCCCGCAGCAGCCCGCAGAACTCGAGCAGGGGGCCGATCGTCTCCGGGTCAGTCGACACGGACGATGTCGCCGAGGCGCCGGTTGACGACGTCGAGGTCGTCACGGTCCTTGACCACGGCGCCCAGGGTGTCGGCGGCGATCGGGACGTCGAGGTCCGACGCGCCGATCGCCCGCAGCGCCTCGCCCCAGTCGAGGGTCTCGGCCACGCCGGGGGGCTTGGCGAGGTCCAGCCCGCGCAGCCGATGCACGGCGGCGACCGCCTTGACGGCGAGGGTCTCGGGGACGTCGGGGATGCGAACCCGCACGATCTCCTCCTCCCGCTCGGCGGTCGGGTAGTCGATCCAGTGATAGAGGCAGCGTCGCTTGAGCGCGTCGTGCAGTTCACGGGTCCGGTTCGAGGTGAGCACCACCAGCGGACGCGAGGCGGCCCTGATGGTGCCGATCTCGGGGATCGTCACCTGGAAGTCCGAGAGGACCTCGAGGAGGAACGCCTCGAACTCGTCGTCGGCCCGATCCACCTCGTCGATCAGCAGGACGCATTGGTCTCCGGCGCGCACGGCTTCGAGCAGGGGCCGCTCGATGAGGAACTTCTCGCCGAACAGGGCGTCGACGGATCCATCGTCGGTCAGTTCGTGCTCAGAGAGGGCGCGGATCTGCAGCATCTGGCGGGCGTAGTCCCACTCGTACAGCGCCTGGTTGGTGTCGATGCCCTCGTAGCACTGGAGGCGGATGAGGCGCCGGGAGAAGATCGTGGCGAGCGTCTTGGCGAACTCGGTCTTCCCCACGCCGACCTCGCCCTCCAGGAGGATCGGCCGGCCCAGGGTCATGGCGATGAAAGCTGCGGTGCTGAGGCCGCGATCGGGGAGATAGCCGTCGCCGCGGAGGAGGGCGTCGAGCGCCTGGACGTCGGCAGGGGCCGGCTGACTCATCGGGGCGCCGTCCAGCGGCTCAGTCGTCCGACGTCCCGAAGACGAGGTCGCGCAGGCTCGCCGCCCCGGAGGCGACCTTGCCCTCGGCCTCGAGCGTCGCCCGCCAGGCGCTGGCGAGGTCGGCCTCGCCCTCGGCCAGACCCTCGAAGGAGATCCCCACCATGTTGCGGCAGGTCTTCGTCGGGCTGCAATCCGCGTCGAGCAGGATCTGATCGTCGGCGGGCGTCGACCA
>DATHYU010000429.1:0-6527 GCA_035458965.1 Acidimicrobiia bacterium
GGTCACACTGGCGACCCCCGAGGAGCGTGCCGAGTTCGAGGCCGATCGCGCCGCGCTGGAGGCTCGCTACTCGACCGTCTTCCGGTCCGTGCAGGTGTTCGACCGTCCGGTGATCCCGGGCCATATGGCGAAGCGGCGAGACATCCTCTCCCACCTGCGATTCCACACCCGCCACGGCCTTCCATTGATGGATGTGTCCTATTACACGCCGGAGGTCGTCGATGCGGCTCGGCGGCTCGTGGACCGGGGCGCGATCGACGTCATCGAGGTGGATCACGCCCAACTCGCCTACGTCCGGCGATTCGTCGACGACGTGCCGGCGATCCTCGTGATGCACAACATCGAGGGTGATGTCCACCCGTTCTGGATGACGAGTCGCTGGAATCTCCCTGAGCTCCTGACATGGCGGGCGTTCGCATCGGTGAGCCGACGAAACACGCGTCGCGTCGAGATCGGAAACGCCTTCGGCTTCTCCTCGAAGCTGTTCATCTCGCCTCTCGACATGGCGCGCGTCGGGGACGAATGCCCCAAACATCTGCTGCCCGTCCCCTTCGAGGTGACCGACGACGCGCGCACCTTCAGTCGCCACGGCCTTCGCCTTCTGTGGCTCGGCGGGTTCGACTGGCCACCGAACGCGGAGGGGATGCGCTGGTTCCTCGATCACGTGTGGCCGCTTCTCGAGAGCGAGCCCGAGATCCAACTCGACGTGGTGGGTGCCCATCCGCCGGCGGACATCGCCGATCGCGCCGACTCGCGCGTCCGCATCCACGGCTTCGTGGACGACATCTCGACGGTCAAGGCCCGGGCCGACGTCCTCGTCGCTCCTCTGCTCGCAGGCAGCGGCGTCAGGGTCAAGGTCGTCGAGGCGCTTGCCGCGGGGATGCCCGTCGTCACGACACCGAAAGGCTTGGAGGGCCTCACGGCCGAGGCGGGCCGTGACCTGCTGGTCGCATCGGACGCGGAGGGCTTCGCCGCTGCGATCGGGAGGCTCCACCGATCCGTCGACCTGCGGCGGGCTCTCGGGCTCGCGGCGCGGGACTACATCGCGTCGACGCACGCCCCCGAGGCCGTCGCGCCGATCAAGGCGGCGGCCCTCGAGAGCGCCGTCGAATCAGGTCCTTCCTAGCGGGACCCGGGCTCGTTCGAGATCCACGCCGGGAGCGGACCGTCCTCCTCGGGGGGCTGCCTGATGACCTCGAGCTCGGGTTCCGGAAGGTCCTCCGGGCTCGCCCATCCGGGGGTCGGGAGCATGCCCCGCCAGAGCGTGGGCTCGAACGCCGCATCGATCTTCGCGCCGACTTCCACGGAATCGGGCAGCGGCGCGTCGGGGTCCAGGAGTGCCCACCGACGCCAGGCGACGGGCGTTCCCTCGACGGTCGCCGTCGCTGCTCGTGGATGCGTCTCCAGTGCGGTGGCGACCAGTCGCAGGACGTCGGCGGGAGGATCGGTGAAGGCGTCCCATTCCACGACGATCTTTCCGGTGGTCGATCGGAGGATGCTCGCGGTGTCTCCAAAAGCCGCGACATCCTCGCGATCGTCGAGATCCTGTCCGTGTGGAGCCCGCTCCCGATGGACCACGGTGACCCACGGCCAGTGCGTCGCCTTGGTGACGGCGGCCCGGTCGTAGAGCGCAGGGTGACGGCGACGCAATTCGGTTCTCGCATGCTCGAGACGCGAGAGCGTGTCGACGCTCATCGTGTTGCCATGGATCCGATAGCGGAACAGCGGTCGCCGGACCTGCACCTGATCCCAGCCCGCCTCGAGCAGGCGCAGCCACAGGTCCCAGTCCTCGTTGCCCTCGACCAAGGTCTCGTCGTACCCGTCCACCTGGCGCCATGCGTCACGGCGCAGGACGACACAGCCGAGAACGGAGTTCGACAGGAGGAGCTGGTACGGGTTGAACGGGCGGGTGATCCAGAAGGCGTCCATGTGGTCGAAGTACCGGCCCCAGCAGTGGGCGTACGCGGCCGCGGGGGACTCTTCGAGGACGCCGACGAGGGACTCGAGGAACGCCGGTTCGAGGGCGTCGTCGGCGTCGAGGGGCACGACGAATCGACCGCGCGCCGCTTCGATGCCGGCGTTCCGCGCACCGGGCAGCCCGCGATTGGCCTGCCGAATCACGCGTAGACGGGGCCAATCGAGTGCCCCGAGGGCCGCACGCGTCGACGGTTCGGTCGATCCGTCGTCGACGACGACGATCTCGAAGTCGTTCATCGTCTGCTCGAACACACTCTGGATCGCCTCGTCCAGGTACTCGCCCTGGTTGAAGCACGGGATCACGATCGACACCCGGGGATCGTCGAGCTCCGGGAAGCGCCCGGCGGCGATTGCGGAGCGGATTCGCGCGCGACGGTCGGATGCTGTGCGTCGCATCTCTTCGACCCTCCAGTCGGCCAGCGAGCGGAACCGTTCCTTGAGCCACCCGGGGAGGACGGCGACCGCGATCCTCGCCAGCGGGCGGGGGATCAGTCGCATGAGGCGCTGGATCGGCCGTCGCGGTGGCTCGGGCGCCGGGACCGCCGCGGAGACGAGGTTCTCGGCGCGTGTCGCCAGCGCCTGACGAGCCGGGGCGGGTCTCGGGCCGGGCAGGCCGGCGCCGTACACCGCGACGGGATCGCCCACGACCGGGGGCGGAGCCGCGGCGAGTCGGCCCAGTCGCCCCCGATCCATCAGGAGTTCTTGCAGGACCGCCTGCAGACCTTCGACGGAGCCGTCGTAGTGCACTGCTCCGGTGCTCTCGTCGAGGTGGTCGGCATAGGCGGGGAGATCCGCCACGAGGAGCGGCAGTCCTATGGATCGAAGCTCGTGGGCCGCGAGGCAGAAGGACTCGAACCGGCTCGGAACCACGGCGAGCGAGGCTCCGGCCACGGACTCGGCGAGCTCGTCGCGGTCGGCTTCGATCATCTCCACCCGGTCGGCGACGTCTCCGGGAATCTCGTCGCCGAGGACTTCGGACATCGCCCGGTTCTGGGCGATGTGCCACCCATCCCGATGGAGGAACCGCAGTCGCATCCCGGGGATGTCGCGGAGCACGGGGATGGCTGCCCTCATGAGATCGACCTGGCCCTTCACCTCGGCCAGCCGTCCGTAGCACACCACCAGGGGCGGATCGGTTGCGTCGTAGGGCCGAGCGTGGAGCGGTTCGAAGGGCGGCGGGCCGACGACGACCCGAGCCGGATCGAGCCCATAGGCCCTGCCCAGGTCGTCCCCGAAGCCGGCCGACGGAACCACGACGGCGTCGGCCATGCCCAGCGCCGCCCTCTCCATGGCTCGCTGCAGTGCGAACTCGGGTGGGTCCAGGCCGATCGACGTGAGCAGCCGGTCGGTGGGCCCGTGGGCTCGGACCGTCAAGGTCACCGTGTCGAGACCGAGGTGGTCTCGGTCGAGGATGGCGTGGTAGCCGAGTCCCTCGAAGTCCTGGATCTCGACCCGGTCGCCTGCTCGGAGACCCAGGGCAGCCAGCGAGGCGGCTGCCGCCCGGGAGCGCGATGCGGGGCTCTCCTCCTCGACGGGGACGGCCACGAGTTCGTAGGCCCCGGGGGCTTCGCCGGTCCCACCGACGAGAACGACCGTCACCGCCCGGCCGGCGTCGGCCAGTCGTGCCGCGAGCCGGGCGACGACGACCCCGGCGCCGCCGGCCGTCAGAGGCTCGAGCTCCGTCGTGACGAAGACGACGCGTCCGGTCATGAGGGGACCCGGCGCAGGCCCTTGCGGTCGAGCGCACCGAGGATCGCCTCCACGCGGTGGGACCAGTCCGCCTCTTCGGCTGCTTGCGCCATCGCGGCGGCTGCGGTCGCTCGTCCGGCGAGGGCCACCTCGATCTGTTCGGCGAACCCGACAGCCGTGTTCGCCGTCCTCACAACAGGGTGCTCGACTGCGGCAGGGATGGGGACGGACACCACGGGGACCCCTGCGGCGAAGAACTCGTACATCTTCAGCGGGCTCACCGCCTCGACCATCCTGTCGATGCGCCACGGGATGATGCCGACGTCGAAGGCCTGCACGTAGGAAGCGATCACGTCGCTCGGGCGCTCGCCGAGGAGATGCACGTTCGGCAGATCCGCAACGGCCTCGGAAGCCGACTCCGCTCTCGGGTCCACCGGGCCGACGAGCGCAAACGTCCAGCTCGGCCGGAGTCGGGCGAGGTCGGCGAGGAGGTCGAAGTCGAACCAATAGGAGTGCATTCCGTGGTAGCCGACGACGGGGCCGGGCCCGGTCGGGAAGTCGGCAGGCCGCTCGGACGGCGTCGTGAACCGTCCGACCTCGACTCCGTTCTCGACCAGCAGGATGTCGGGTGCCTCGTGGTGGTGCCGCTCGACGAGCAGTGGGTGGGAGGCGATCACCAGGTCGGCACGTTCGACGACCGCTCCGTGGTGGGCGGCGACCCGTAGACCGGGTGGGAGGTGGCCCTCATCCGGCTCGAAGATCGACAGGTCGTCGAAGATGTCGTACACGATCGCCGGGTCGGTGAAATGGTCGAACAGCTCGCGGAGCGGGGCGAAATGGACATAGAGGATGACGTGCTCACCCGGGACCGAGGCCAGACTCGGCACGATCCGCACCCCGTCGACGACTCGTTCCCGAGGCTCGCGTGGGTCGACGAACCAGGTGTCATGACCGGCCTTCGCAAAGGCTCCGACGAGATATTGGGGTCGCTGCTGCATGACGCCCCATTGCGCCCAGGTCGGCAGGTAGACGACGGGCCGAGGGGCGCCGGGTGCCGGCGTCGGTCCCGCGGGGCGGTTGGCGGCGGCGCGTCGCAGCCGCCACATCCCCGGGAAGGCGTTGATGCGGTGCCGGAGGGGAGCGGGGAGTCTGGCCCCGATCCTCCAGAGGCGGGTAAGGAGTGATCGCACCGCCGGGAACCTTACCGGCGCCCCGGGGCCCCGAGGGGCGCCAGGGTTGCCCGTTCGGGCCACGTGGCCAGTGACAACAGGGGCACGCCGAGCAGGGCGACGAGGTAGAGCGGATAGGCGAACCGGAACTCCTGGGCGGGTGTGGTCGCCGCGACGTTCAAGAGGTGGGTCGCAAACAGCAGTCCGGGCCACAGGAGCGGACGGAGGCGTCGGCGGCGGGCGAGCGCCAGGTAGGTGGCGATTCCGAGCCAGATAGCCAGTGCCGGACGCCAGGTGAACCAGAGGCGGCCGGCGGGTTCGATCCACCGGTACACGGCGAAGGTGGCATCGAACGCCCGGTCACTGAGAGGGGCCCTCACGATGCCGAGGTCGTTCTCGGCGATGTCGAAGGGTGGCCGATGGAAGAACCCGTCGTCGGGTTGTGACGGCAACACGAGGTAGCTGGCGGCGCAGACCCGATGACCGAGAACCGTGTCGAGGTCGCGGACCACTGAGCGGATCACGAGCCACCGATATGACCAGGGATCCTCTTTGATCGCGGTCTCGTCGAACTCGGGGTCGAAGGCGAGCGGCGTGCTGTCGAGGCAGGAGTACCTCTGATCCCACACCTCCAGGGGGGCGACCGCCGTCAGGAGCTCGAGATCGTCGGGACCGAAGTTCGTCGGCTCGTGGTGGTACGAGGCGGCGAGGTCGGAGACGAACACCTGCGCCGGCTCGATGGAGGACGCTTCGACGTCGAGCGCCGGCATCAGGATCGCGGGCATCGCGACGGCCATTCCCACGGTGGTGGCGGCCATCTTCCACAGGTCGCGGATCCGTTGCCGGAAGGCGATGGCGAGCACCACGACGACGACGACGACCGTGTACATCCCGTTGTGTCGGAACAGCCACATGAGGGCGAAGGCCGCGCCGAGTCGTACCTGGGGCCAGTTCGCAGACCAGAAACGATCGGCGTCCCTGGCGAGGGCAAGGAGCTCGGCGAAGGCCCAGACGACGGCGAGGGAGAACGGGACGTCCTTCCAGAGGGAGATCGTGGTCGCTCCGACCATGGGGAGGCTCGCGACCACGAGCACGGTCCCGATCGCCAGACGCGTCGAGACCCCGATGGCGATCAGGCGACGTGACACCACGACGAAGAGGCCGCCCGTCGCAAGGACCTGGGCCAGGGACACGACGCCTGCGGAGTCCCAGACGCGGGTGACGAGCCACATCGAGAACGTGTGGAACCAGGGGTGGTAGTTGAAGAACTCGAAGCGCTCGACCTGTCCGAGCTGGTCCACGGAGTCGCTCGTCAGGATGCCCGGGTACCACCCGGCCCACCACACGAGCAGCGGGATGACGGCGAGCCCTGCCAGCAGGAGGGGGGCGACGGGCCGGGCCGCCGTCGTGTCGGCGGTGGCAACCGGCTCGTGGGAGTGCATGACCGGTACGATATCGGGCATGATCGAAGGGTTCTGGTCGGGTCGGCGCGTACTCGTGACCGGTGGCTGCGGTTTCATCGGCTCGCATCTGGTGGAGGCGCTGCTGGACGCCGGCGCCGATGTGACGGTGCTGGGGAAATACAACTCGCGATCGGATCGAGGGTTCCTGGCCGGTCTCGAGGATCCGCGTCTGGAGGTGGTCCTCGGCGACGTGGCCGATGCCTTCCTCGTGCGCCGCCTCGTCGAGGGG
>DATHYU010000430.1:0-2000 GCA_035458965.1 Acidimicrobiia bacterium
CGGCATCCGGCCCGGACCGATCGGGCCGGATGCATACACTCGGCGAAATGGTGCTCGACCGTTTCCTGGCGGCCCTTTCGGCGGGTGATGCAGAAGGTGTTCGGGTCGTGCTCGCGCCCGGAGCCGAACTCGACGCAGCGCCACCCGGCGACCCGGTCGACGTGCTCATGGCGCAGCGCAGCCGCTGGCCCTCGTATCGCGAGCGAGTGGTCCGAACCTTCCGGGACGCGACGACGATGGCCGCCGAGACGCGACTCGACACGGGCTCCGTGCGGCATGGGGCGCTCGTGGCCGAGGTCCACGACGACGGGATACGCCGGCTCGCCGGCTGGCGGCGAGAGACCGGGACACCGGCGTCCCCCGCCCGGGCGACCGTCGAGGCCTACTTCGCCGCGGCGAACGCCAAGGACTGGGATGCGATGTCGTCGCTGTGGCACGCCGATGCCACGCTCCATGCCATGGGCGGGCCCCCGCGGCACGGGCGCGATGCCATTCTCAGGGCGTACCGGCGGTTCCTCGAGCCCTGGGCCGTCAACCACGACCGGGTGAGGTGGATCGAAGTCGATGGTCCAACGGTGTCCGTCGGCGTCCACTTCGAAGGTGAGACGGTGTCGGGTCGCCGCGGCGAGGCCGAGATCGTCGACGTCATCCACGTCGAGGACGGGCGCATCCGCCGCCTCTGGTTCTGTGTCGACGTCGCCGCCTGGGCGGCGATGCTGGTCTGACCACCGACGCTGCGGGAGGTCGGGAAGGGCCGTGACCGGCAGGCGGTCCGCTGCCACCGTCGAGGAGGTCTACGCCGACCCTCCCAGGATCCGATCGATCTCCTCCTGGGCGCTCTCCGCCCGCGCCTGGGCGCTCATGACCCGCTTGCCGATGGCCTCGGCGCGTCGCTCCGCCGCCGCGAGACGACTCCGGTCGCTGCGATGACGCGTGTCCGCGGCGACGCCGCGCAGATCGGCGATCTCCCGCATGAGCTTGCGGAGCTGCCGCTGGAGCGTCACCGCCCGCTCGCTCGCCTCGATCTTGGCTCGTTCGGCCTCGGCGAGGCGACCGGGCAGGCCGCTCTCCGGCCCGGCGGCGAGGTCCAGATGCTTCCCAGCGACGAGCCCTGCGGCCATCGGGAGGTCATCGATCACGGTTCCGAGGTCCCGCCCGAACTGATCGGTGAGGGTTCCGCCCCGGATGCGCATCGGGAACAGCACGAGCGAGGCGGTGGCGGAGTGTTCGAGCATCTCCTCGGGCCCGCCGACGGTGACCGGGGTCGCCGGAATGCGGTACGTGTCACACATCTCGGCGAGCGACGCCGTTGCGGTCGCCCGGTCCTGGTCGGCCCCGATGGGCGCCACGAGGTGCAGCGTCGCCTGGGACCACGAGGGCGTCCGCGTGAACAGGTACGCCGTGAGAAGACCGAGGCGGCCCGAGTCGCCGTCGTTCCACCAGACGTCGATGCGGCGCAGCCGCCGGTCGACACCGTGAAGCGCAGCCCAGCGGGCTTCGTCGGTCGTCACGGCGAACACGTTCTTGCGGAACCGGGCGACCGCCTGCAGGGCCTCGACGTAGCTCTCATGGGCCGGCCACTCGTCCGGAAGGCCGAACAGCGCGGTGTTGGCCTCGAGGGGACCGATGCCGAACGATTGGGCGACCGTCGAGAGCGCCTCCAGCCCGTTGGGAGCGAGGACCGCACGGGCATGCACGTCCAGAGCGAGCCGCTCGATCTGTCGTCGGAGCGCGTCCTCTGCCTGCTCCCGCGTCTTGCGGCCGAGCGCCCCCTCGCCCTCGATGATCGTGACGGCCTGGGTCAGCCCGCTGCGACCCTCGAGCCACGTGGCCAGGTGGAGCAGTCGTTCGCGGCGCTCCTCGTCGGCGGAGAACAGGAGGACCTGCGGCCGCCAGTACCGGTCGTGGTCGACCTCCGAGAGCATCGCCCGGATCGACTCCTTGGCGCGCTGGAAGTGGTGCGAGCGGCTGGCATCGGCCCAGCGGACGAGGTGGGCGCG
>DATHYU010000431.1:0-5635 GCA_035458965.1 Acidimicrobiia bacterium
GGGATGGATCTCGGCGCCGTCGACCTCGTAGAAGGTCCCGACGTGATCGACCCGCTCACCGGCCAGCAGACGCCGGATGATCGTGAACGCCTCCTCGAACCGGCTCGCGCGGCGATCGAAGGCGAAGCCGAAGCCGCGGTACTCCACCTCGTTCCATCCGGCGCCGATCCCGAGGATCAGGCGTCCGCCGCTGATCTCGTCGACCGTTACGGCCTTCTTCGCCAGCATCGGAGGGCTGTGAAAGCTCGTTGCGGCAACGAGCGGGCCGAGCTCGACCCGCTCGGTCGCCTCGGCCAGAGCCGCCAGGGTGGCCCATGCCTCCCACGGCCCCCGCGCCGAGCCGTCCTCGTCGCGGTAGAGGAGATGGTCGCCGAGCCAGATCGAGTCGAATCCGGCCTCCTCGACCTGGAGGGCCAGAGACCGGAGCTCGGGCCAGCGCACCTCGCGCTCGACTTCGGGGAGCTGCACGCCGATCTTGAGAGGTCGCATCGGCCGATCGTAGGACGAACGCCTCTGGTCGCCACTCCGTCCACCGCCGACGGTGCAGTCATGAACGAGCTCGAGCTGATCCTCAAGGAGCTCGCCGGCGTCACCGAACGCCTGTCACGGGTGCCGCAACACGACTACGCCGAACGGGCCCGTCTCCAGAGCGAACGGGAGCGTCTTCGCGCCGCTGCGGCAAAGGCACGCGAAGAACGGAAGACCGCCGTCTAGGCAGCGTCGGCAACCAGCGAGGCCGTGAGCCCCTCGCAGACGCGAACGACCACGCGCGCCGCCTCCGCCTGTTCGCGCCGGCGACGGGACCTCCGTCCCTGGTCGGTGATCCCGGCGTCATGGACACTCCTGGGAGTTGGCCGAAGGGAGAGGCATGCGCCTTCGCAAGGGAATGCGGGTTCAAGAGGCGACCAAGAGGGTCGGACAGATTCCCCATCGCGGCAAGGTCCTCGACGTCCACGGCGGCACGGTCGAGGTCCAATGGGATGACGGGCACGTCTCGTCGCTGACGGGCGGCGTCCTGCTTCCCGACAAGAAGAAGACCTGACTCCCGCCTCGAGAGGTTCGAGGCGGGAGTCGTCGATGGAGACGCCGGTCCGCCCGGGCTCCCCGAGGAGGAGGCCCGGGCGGCGACCCGACGCTGCGTGTTCGCGGCTACTCGTGCCCGCTCTGCTCCGCGGGCCGTCCCACTCCGGTCATGATGATTCCGACGACGAGCACCCAGATCATCGCTGCGATGAACCCGATCATGCCGAGGATGGCGAGGAAACCCTCGGGATCGTCCTGAACCGGCCAGAGGGATCCGATGACCAGGGTGAGCGCGGACACGAGGCCGAACCAGCCGACCCACTTCGGGAACGACGCAGCTCGCAGGACCGACAGAGACGCGGCTCCGACGAACAGCGCGAACCCGAAGGGCAGGATCACCGTGTAGAGCAACGCGTCGGCCCGCACCATTGCGACGATCGTCGAGTCCGAGAGATCGGCGAGGTCCCCCAGCGCGAAGGTCGCCAGGAACACCCCTGAGCCCGCGACCGCCACCGAGATCACCGAGCCGGCGAACGAGAGACGTGGCCACGTCTCGTCGGTGTCGGCAGCACCGAGGACGGTCCGGAGCACCGTCGCGAACAACAGGAACGCGCCCACGAACAACACGGCTCCGAACCAATCGGCGACCGGGAGCGTGTCGGCGTTGTCGACGAAGTGCTGGCGGATGGTCCCGACCGAATCCGTGTAGAGCGGCTGGTCGAAGTAGAAGCCGAACCCCAGGATCAACATCCCCACCGAGAAGACGATCCCTGCCACACCTCCCGTGCGTCGCGAGCCTGTCGCCGATCGTGCGTTCATCACACACCCCCAGATCATGCCGCGGCGCCGCCGCGGCGCTTCCCACATCACGATACTCCGCCGTGACGCCCTTCCTGGGAATCTACGGAATCGCGAGCTCGGCGTGAAGTGGGCAATCAGACGCGCCGGCCGCATCGACGAACGACCGACGCCATCATGGGCCGGTGACGCCACCCGCCCTGCGCCGCCGCCTTCGCCGGTTCGTCGTCTCCGTCGTCGTCGTGCTGCAACTCGCCCTCGTCGTCCGCGCCTACGACGCCGACCACGCCTTCTTCGGATTCCAGATGTTCCCGGAGTCGAGCACATGGCGCGCCGAGATCGTCCGGGTCGAGGCCGACGGCTCCGAGCACGACATCCGCGAGCCCTGGCCCGGCGGATACCGGTGGGAGGACCTCGTCGACTCCCGGGGCCTGTCCTCGCCATGGGATGACGGCCACGCCGACGCCGGGATCCGATCGACGCTGCACTTCCTCGACGAGGCGCTGGACTGGGTCGCCGCCAACACGCCCGCCGACACGGAGACGGTCCGCCTCGTCGCGCGGGTCACCTATGAGCGCAACGGCGCGACCCCGGTCACGACCGTGCTCGAGAGCGTGGACCGGTGATCCGGCGCCTCGACACGCTGCTGGCGAGGACCGGGAGCCTGCGCGCCGTCGCGCTCCTGCGCATCGCCATCGGGCCGATCGTCCTGCTGCACCTCCAACCGTTCCTCGTCGACTCCCTCGACGGCCGCATCCCCGGCGACACGTTCGTCGTCCCCTTTGCGGGTTGGTACCCGATTCTTCCCCGGGCCGCGTACCTGACGGCGCTCTGGGCGACGGTGGGCACGGCGGTGCTCCTCTCCCTCGGCCTCCTCACACGGGCCGCCGCCGTGTTCACGGCAGGCTTCGTGGCCTACAACCTGTTCCTGTCTCAGACCCACTTCCACCACAACCGGGCGTTCCTGGTCATCCTCCTCACCGGGCTGGCGCTGCTGCGGGTCGGCGACCATCTCTCGATCGACGCATGGTGGCGACGGCGCCGCCGCAGGACGCCGGGTCCCGCACCCCTGTGGCCGCTGTGGCTCATGCGCTTCGAGGTGGCCGTCGTGTACGCGGCCTCGGGGTTCTCGAAGCTCATCGATCCCGACTGGTTCGGCGGAACCGTCCTGCTGCTGCGCATCGAGCAGTGGCGCGACACGGCCCTCGACCGCGGCGCCCCCGGGTGGGCGCTCGACCTGCTGGCCGACCCGGGGTTCATGAGCGGGTTCGCCAAGGTCGTGGTGTTGTCCGAGCTCTTCATCGGGCTGGGCCTGCTGTGGCCGCGTACCCGGCTGGTGGCCGTCTGGGTCGCGATCCCGTTCCACCTGGCCATCGAGGCGACGGCGAGCGTGCAGACCTTCTCGGTCGCCGCCCTCGCCGCCCTCACGATCTGGGTCACCCCGCGCGACCACGATCGGACGCTGGCGGTCCCCGCCGACACCCGCCTCCACCGCCTCGTCCGCCGACTCGACTGGACCGGTCGCTTCGACGTGAGCGATGGGCCGCTGATCCTCGACGACCGCGGGATCACCCGGACCGGGGCGGATGCCCTCCTCGCGGTGCTCGCACGCCTTCCGCTCACCTTCTGGTTTGCAGCTCCGGCCCGCCTCATCCGGCGTCCGTAGACTCGGCCGCAGTCGACAGAAGGACCGGCTCATGGCGTTCAACGGTGTCGAGGCGACCTGGCTGGGCCACGCGACGTTCCGGTTTCGACTGGCCGACGGCACGACGATCTACGTCGACCCATGGCTGTCGGGGAATCCTTCGTGCCCCGAGGCCGACCAGACGCCCGACCGTGTCGATGCCATCTACCTCACCCACGGGCACTTCGACCACTTCGGGGACACGCTCGCCCTCGCGGCGGCCCACTCCCCCATGATCTTCTGCAACCACGAGATCTCGGTGTACCTCGGCTCGAAGGGCGTCGAGAACGTCGTCGGGCTCAACAAGGGCGGCACGGTCGACGGCCCGGGCGGCGTCTCGGGGACGCTGGTCGACGCCGTGCACTCGAGCGGCATCTCCGAGGGCGATGGCATCGTCGACGGCGGCGACCCGGGGGGATGGGTCCTTCGATTCCCCGGGGGCCCCACCGTCTATCACGCCGGCGACACGACGGTGTTCGGCGACATGGCGCTCATCCACGCGATGTACGAGCCCGATGTCGCCCTCCTGCCGATCGGCGGTCACTTCACGATGGGCCCGGACGGAGCGGCCCGGGCCGCCCTCCTCGTCGACGCCCCGATCGTGATCCCGATCCACTTCGGGACGTTCCCGATCCTGGCCGGGACACCGGAGGAGTTGAGCGCCGCCCTGGAGGGCTCCGACATCTCCGTCGTCGAGGCCGCGATCGGTGAACCGATCGCCTGAGCCCGGCTGGGGCGCGGGTCCCGATACGCTCGCGGCAATGTTCGAGCTGAAAGACCACGACGAGTTGACCTCTCCCGTGCTCATCGCGGCCTTCGACGGCTGGGTGAGCGCCGGCGGAGCCGGAATCGCGACCGCCGATCACCTCGCCGGTGACGGCGAGCCGATCGCCGTCTTCGACCCGGACACGCTGTTCGACTACCGGGTGAACCGGCCGACCGTGGACTTCCGCAACGGCGTGCTCTCAGACATCTCGTGGCCCACGATCACCCTCCGCCGTCGGCTCATCGACGGGCGCGACCTGCTGGTGCTCAGCGGGCCCGAGCCGAACTGGCGATGGCAGGCGTTCTCGAACGCCGTGGTCGACCTGGCCGGACGCCTCGGCGTGGTCGAGCACGTCTCGATCGGCGGCATCCCGTGGGCGGCCCCGCACACCCGGCCCACCCAGGTGATCACGACTGCGTCGTCGGACGACCGGATCGACATCGAGGCCGACTTCCCCGAGGGCCTCTTGCGGGTGCCGGGAGCCGTGGTGAGCGTCATCGAGTACGCCATGGCCGACGCCGGGTACCCCACTCTCGGCCTCTGGGCGCGGGTCCCGCACTACGTGGCCGCTGTCTACTCACCGGCGATCCTCGCGATCGTGGAGCGCCTCAGCCGCCACCTGGGCGTCTCGATCCCCCTCGGCTCGCTCGTCGACGACTCCGCACAGCAGCGGGTCGAGCTGGACTCCGCCATCGAGGACCGGCCCGAAGCCAGGGCGATGATCGAGCAGCTCGAGGCACTGGCCGATGCCGCCGACCCCGTCGTCTCCGGCGAGCAGCTCGCCGCCGAGATCGAGCGGTTCCTCCGGGACACGTCCGACGGGGCGGACTGAGTTCGGATCTCGGATCTCGGATCTCGGATCTCGGATCTCGGATCTCAGATCTCAGATCTCAGATCTCAGATCTCAGATGTCAGAGGTCACCGGGTCCGGGACCGTCAACCCGGTGCCGTCGAGCACGGCACGGGCACCGAGCGGCAGGGTGAGCTGGTCGGAGCCGTGACCGGCGGCCAGACCGGCGAGGATGGGGACCCCGAGGCCGCTCAGCCGCTCGAAGGCGATGTCCTCGAAGGTGATGTCCTCGAAGGTGGGGCCGTCGCCGACGATCTCGGTCTCGGCCAGCACGATCCCGGACACCGCTGCGAGCAGGCCGGCCCGCAGCAGATGGGTGAGCATCCGATCGATCCGATATGCGGGCTCACCGACGTCCTCGAGCAGCACCAGGGCGCCATCGAGGTCCGGAGCGTCGTCGGTCCCGACGCTTGCCGCGAGCAGTGAGAGGTTCCCGCCGGCCAGCACGCCATCGGCCCGGCCGCCGGCGAGCGACCGGAGTCGCGGCCGGCCTTCGGGCTGGGCGATCGTCCCG
>DATHYU010000432.1:0-2568 GCA_035458965.1 Acidimicrobiia bacterium
CGGCCCTGTCGATGGACATCGCCCGCCAGGTCACGGTCGGCGCCATCGACGACAGCGCCGGGCGCGCCATCGTCGACGACGCGATCTCCCGGATCTCCGGAGTGAACTGATCATGGCCGACCGCACCGACGGCTACGCCGACGCCATCCTCGCGGTGGCCGAGGCCGAGGGTCAGGTCGAGCTCGTCGGCTCCGAGTTGGCGCGCCTCGGCCGGGCGATCGAATCGTCCGGCGAGCTGCGTGACGCCCTCGGCGACGCGACCCTTCCCGTCGAGCGGAGACTCGGCGTCGTCACCGACCTCCTCGGTGGCAAGGTATCCGAGACGACCCTCCATCTCGCCTCGCTCATCGTGGGCATGGGCCGGGGTGGGGACCTCGGCGCCATCGCCGACCGGCTGTCCGTCCGGGCCGCCGAGCGGCGCGGTGCGGCGGTCGCGGAGATCCGCGCCGCCATGGAACTCGACGATGCCACCCTCGCCCGGATCGCCGATGCGCTGTCGCAGCGGATCGGTCGCCCGGTCGAGACCAAGCTCGTCGTCGACCCCGGTGTGGTCGGCGGCTTCGTCGCCACGGTCGGCGACGTCGTCATCGATGCATCCGTCAAGCGCCGCCTCGACGAGGTCGGCCGACAGCTGGTAAGCGGCTGAGAGGCACACGAGAGAGACTCATGTCAGAACTGACGATCAACCCCCAGGACATCTCCGCCGCATTGCGGAAGAACCTCGAGGGCTGGACGCCTTCGGCCGACGCCGAGACGGTCGGCTATGTCACGGCGATCGGCGACGGTGTCGCCCGGGTCGCCGGACTGCCGAACACGATGGCGTCCGAGCTCCTCGAGTTCCCCGGCGGCCTGTTCGGCGTCGCCCTCAACCTCGACGAGGACACCATCGGTGCCGTCGTCATGGGCGAGGCGCGCCACATCCAGGAGGGCGACCCGGTCAAGCAGACCGGACGCGTCCTCTCGATCGGTGTCGGCGACGCCCTGCTCGGCCGGGTCATCGACCCTCTCGGCAACCCCATCGACGGCAAGGGACCCGTCGAGACCAGTGAGCGACGCCTGCTCGAGACACAGGCACCGACGGTCGTCCAGCGCCAGCCGGTGCACCAGCCCCTCCAGACCGGCATCAAGGCCATCGACGGGATGACGCCGATCGGACGTGGCCAGCGCCAGCTGATCATCGGCGACCGCCAGACGGGCAAGACCGCCGTGGCGATCGACGCGATCATCAACCAGAAGGGCGGCGACGTGAAGTGCATCTACGTCGCCATCGGGCAGAAGGCATCGACGGTCGCGGAGGTCGCCGACGTGCTCGCCGAGGCCGGTGCCATGGACTACACGGTCATCGTGAACGCCTCGGCCGCCGACTCTCCGGCGCTGCAGATGTATGCGCCGTATGCGGGTTCGGCCATCGGCCAGCACTGGATGTACAACGGCGAGCACGCCCTCATCATCTTCGACGACCTGTCGAAGCAGGCGGTCGCCTACCGCGAGATCTCGCTGCTGCTGCGCCGCCCGCCGGGTCGCGAGGCGTACCCGGGCGACGTCTTCTACCTGCACAGCCGACTCCTGGAGCGCTGCGCCAAGCTCAACGACGAGCTCGGCGCCGGTTCGATGACCGGCCTGCCGATCGTCGAGACCAAGGCCGGTGACGTGTCGGCCTACATCCCGACGAACGTCATCTCCATCACCGACGGCCAGATCTACCTCGAGACCGACCTCTTCTACTCGGGTGTCCGCCCGGCCATCAACGCCGGCATCTCGGTGTCCCGGGTCGGCGGCAACGCCCAGGTGAAGGCCATGAAGAAGGTCGCCGGTCAGCTGCGTCTGAACCTGGCGCAGTTCCGTGAGCTCGAGGCGTTCGCCGAGTTCGGCTCGGACCTCGACGCGGCGTCGAAGGCGCAGCTCGAGCGTGGCCGCCGCGTGGTCGAGGTCCTCAAGCAGGGCCAGTTCGAGCCGGTTCCGGTCGCCGAGCAGGTGCTCGCCATCTACGCGGTCACCAACGGCTTCATGGACTCCGTCTCGGCCGACAAGATCGACGAGTTCGAAAAGGGCCTGCGTGCCTGGTTCGCGACCCGTCACGCCGACATGCTCGAGAGCATCGTCGCGACGGGTGACCTGCCCGACACGGATGCCATGAACCAGGCGATCGAGGACTTCAGGGCCTCGTTCGAGGCCGAGTAGGGACCCGATATGGCGAGCGCCGAGCTCCGGACGATCCAGAGACGCATCAAGAGCGTCCAATCGACGATGAAGATCACGCGGGCGATGGAGCTCATCGCCGCGTCGCGCATCGTCCGGGCGCAGCAACGCGTCGCATCCGCCCAGCCCTACACGCGCAAGATGACCGAGGTCATCCAGAACGTGGCGGCGGCGTCGGGGGGAGTGTCCCATCCGCTGCTCGACGACCGGGCGATCGAGACCTCCGGGGTCCTGGCGGTCACGTCGGATCGCGGGCTCGCCGGGGCGTACAACACGAACGTCATCCGGATGGCCGAGCGACGCCTGCTCGAGCTCCGCAACGAGGGCGTCGACTACCGGCTGTACGTCGTGGGGCGGAAGGCGCAGAGC
>DATHYU010000433.1:0-4710 GCA_035458965.1 Acidimicrobiia bacterium
CCGGCGTGGTGAAGGCCCTCCAGGAGCAGGCCGAGCGCATGCTCCACACGTCGACCCTGTACCTCATCGAGCAGCAGATCGTCCTGGCGGAGAAGATCGCCGGTCTGTCGCCGATCCCCGATGCGAAGGTCTTCTTCACGAACTCGGGGACCGAGGCGAACGACGCGGCGATGCTCATCGCCACGACCTACCGGGGGTCGAATCAGATCCTCGCGATCCGCAACTCGTATCACGGCAGGTCGCACTCGGCGATCTCCATCACGGGGAACGCGGCATGGTCGTCGACGAGCCTGAGCCCGTTCCAGGTGACGTACGTGCACGGCGGCTACAAGCTGCGGAGCCCGTTCGGGCATCTCCCCGACGACGAGTTCACCGCCGCCTGCGTCGCCGACCTCGAGGATCTCCTGCTCATCGCGACCGCAGGCGACGTCGCCTGCATGATCGCCGAGCCGATCCAGGGGGTCGGTGGGTTCGTGACGCCGCCGGACGGGTTCTTCGCCGCCATGAAGGAGGTGCTCGACCGCCACGGCATCCTCTTCGTGTCCGACGAGGTCCAGACCGGCTGGGGCCGCACCGGCGAGCACTTCTGGGGCATCGACGCCCACGGGGTCGTGCCCGACATGATGACCTTCGCCAAGGGCGTCGGGAACGGCATCGCCATGGGCGGGGTCATCGCCCGCGCCGACCTCATGGACTCGGTTCGAGCCAACTCGATCTCGACCTTCGGCGGCAACCCGCTGGCGACGGCGGGAGCGTTGGCCAACCTGGAGTACCTCATCGAGGCCGACCTGCAGACGAACGCCCACAAGGTGGGCCAGCGGCTGAAGGCCAACATCGAGGATCTCGGCGATCGGGTCGACATCATCGGCGAGGTGCGCGGCAAGGGGCTCATGATCGGCATCGAGCTCGTGCATCCCGGCGGTCTCGAGCCGAACGGCGCGGCGGCCGGGACGATCATGGAGCATGCCCGCGAGGGGGGCCTCCTCCTCGGCAAGGGCGGCCTCCACGGCAACGTGCTGCGGGTGGCACCGCCCCTGTCGCTGACACCCGAGGAGGCAGACGAGGGATACGCGATCCTGGAGAGGGCGGTCGAGCGGGCCGCCGGCGGGGAGTAGGAGGAACATGCGCACGCTCATCAAGAACGGCACGGTCGTGACCGCCACCGAGCAGATGCTCGCCGACGTCCTGATCGACGGGGAGACCGTCGTCGGCCTCGCGGCGGCCGGCACCCATGCCTGGGAGGACGGCGCGGACAAGGTCATCGACGCGACGGGCAAGTACGTCATGCCGGGCGGCATCGACGTCCACACGCACATGGAACTGCCCTTCGGGGGCACCTATGCCTCCGACACCTTCGAGACCGGCACCCGAGCGGCCGCCTGGGGCGGCACCACCACGATCATCGACTTCGCCGTCCAGGCCAAGGGCGACTCCGCGATGGCGGGCTTCGAGGCGTGGATGGCCAAGGCCGAAGGCAATTGCGCCATCGACTACGGCTTCCACATGATCACCGGCGACATCAACGAGCAGACCCTCAAGGAGATGGACCTGCTGATGGACGAGGGCGTGACCTCGTTCAAGCTGTTCATGGCCTACCCGGGCGTCTTCTACTCCGACGACGGCGAGATCCTGCGGGCCATGCAGAAGGCGTCGGAGATCGGCGCCATGATCTGCATGCACGCCGAGAACGGCATCGCGATCGACGTCTTGGTGGAGCAGGCGCTGGCGCGTGGCGAGACCGACCCGATCTATCACGGCATCGTGCGCAAGTCGATCCTCGAGGGCGAGGCGACCCACCGAGCCATCAAGCTCGCCGAACTCACCGGGGCGCCGCTGTACATCGTGCACATGTCGGCCCGGGAGGCGCTCGAGGAGGTCACGATCGCCCGGGATGGGGGCCTGAACGTCTTCGCCGAGACGTGCCCGCAATACCTCTTCCTCGGCCTCGACGACCTCGGCAACGGCTTCGAGGGCGCCAAGTACGTCGCGTCGCCGCCGCTGCGGGACTGGGAGTGGGGCCACCAGGAGGAGCTCTGGAAGGGCCTGGCGACCAACGACCTGCAGATCGTGTCGACCGACCACTGCCCGTTCTGCTTCAACGACCACCCGACGGAGGGCCCGCAGAAGACGCTCGGCGTCGGCGACTTCTCGAAGATCCCCAACGGCATGCCGGGCGTCGAGAACCGGATGCAGCTGATCTACCACGGAGCGATCGCCGAGCAGCGTCTCGGCCTGAACCGCTTCGTGGAGGTCTGCTCGACCACCCCGGCGAAGATGTTCGGCATGTACCCGAAGAAGGGCACGATCGCGATCGGCTCCGATGCCGACATCATCGTGTTCGACCCGAACGGTTCGCACACGATCTCGAGCGAGACGCATCACATGTTCGTCGACTACTCGGCGTACGAGGGGATGGAGGTCGCGGGCAAGATCGAGACGGTGATGTCCCGGGGCCGGGTCCTCATCGAGAACGACACGTACATGGAGTCGAAGGGTCATGGCCGGTATCTCAAGCGGGGCACGAGCCAGTACCTGATCTGACCCCGGCCGAGGAGAGCGGCGCCCGGCCCGAGGTGGGGGCCGGGCGTCCGCCTTCGCACACTCCTCCCGCCACGGTCCGGCCGCCTCCGGTAGCCTCGTGCGTCCAGGAGGTTGTATGCGCCAGATCACGCATTGGATTGACGGCAAGCCCTACGACGGGGTGACGGATCGCACCGGTGAGGTGTTCGACCCCGCCACCGGGCTCGTGCAGGCCCATGTGGCCTTTGCGGACGCGGCCACCGTCGACGCCGCCGTCCAATCGGCCAAGGCTGCGTTCGCCGAGTGGAGGAACGCCTCGCTGGCCAGGCGCTCGAAGGTCATGTTCGCGTTCCGGGACCTCGTCGATCGCCACCGCGAGGACCTCGCCAAGCTCCTCACCGCCGAGCACGGCAAGGTGTTCACGGACGCCCTGGGCGAGGTGCAGCGGGGCCTCGAGATCATCGAGTTCGCCTGCGGCATCCCCCAGTTGCTGAAGGGCCAGTACTCGGAGAACGTCTCGACACAGGTGGACTCGTACTCGATTCGCCAGCCCCTCGGCGTGGTCGCCGGCATCACGCCGTTCAACTTCCCGTCCATGGTGCCCATGTGGATGTACCCGATCGCCATCGCCTGCGGGAACACCTTCGTCCTGAAGCCGTCGGAGAAGGACCCGTCGGTGGTGGTCCGCAGTGCAGAGCTCTTCACCGAGGCGGGCCTCCCTCCTGGCGTGCTGAACGTGGTGCACGGCGACAAGGTCGCCGTCGACGCCATCCTCGGCCACCCCGACATCTCGGCGGTGTCGTTCGTGGGCTCGACCCCGATCGCCAAGTACGTGTGGGAGCAGGGGACGACGAGCGGCAAGCGGGTCCAGGCGCTCGGAGGAGCCAAGAACCACATGATCGTGCTCCCCGACGCGGACATGGACCTCGCCGCCGACGCCGCTGTGTCCGCCGCCTACGGCTCGGCCGGTGAGCGCTGCATGGCGATCTCGGTGCTCGTGACGGTCGGGGATGCGGCAGAGCGCCTCATGCCGAAGATCGCGGAGCGGATCCCGAAGGTGAAGGTCGCCCCGGGCATGGAGGACGGCGCCGAGATGGGCCCCCTCGTGACGAAGGCGCACCAGCAGCGCGTGCTGGGCTACATCGACTCCGGCGTGGATGCCGGCGCCACCCTCGTCACGGACGGCAGGATCCTGGCCTCGGAGTCGGAGGGTTTCTTCGTCGGGCCGACGCTGTTCGACCACGTCACGCCCGACATGGACATCTACACCGACGAGATCTTCGGTCCGGTGCTGTCGACGGTGCGCGTCGACTCGTACGGCGCGGCGATGCGACTGGTCGACGACAACCCCTACGCGAACGGTGTCGCGATCTTCACGAACGACGGCGGCGCCGCCCGCAAGTTCCAGAACGAGGTCCCGGTCGGGATGGTCGGGATCAACGTCCCGATCCCGGTCCCGATGGCGTACCACTCGTTCGGAGGCTGGAAGGCGTCGCTCTTCGGCGAGTCGAAGGTGCACGGCGAGGAAGGCGTCGCCTTCTACACCCGCGGCAAGGCGATCACGGCCCGCTGGCCCGATCCGACCCACCGTGGTGTCGATCTCGGGTTCCCGCAGCAGACCTAGGAGGGGTGACATGGATTTCGGAGTCGTTCTGCAGACCAATCCGCCGGCTTCGCGTGTGATCGAACTGATCAAGCACGCCGAGGCGCGTGGCTTCTCCTACGGGTGGACGTGGGACTCCCACGTCCTCTGGCAGGAGCCCTTCGTGATCTACGACCGGATCCTCGCCGAGACCGAGTCGATGATCGTCGGCCCGATGGTCACGAACCCCGGGACCCGCGACTGGACGGTGCTCGCCTCGCTGTTCGCCACGCTGAACGACATGTATGGCAACCGGACGATCTGCGGGATGGGGCGCGGCGACTCGGCCCTGCGCTACATCGGACGCACCCCCATGAAGATGGCCACGATGGCGGAGTCCATGGAGGTCATCAAGGGGCTGGTCGCCGGCCATGAGGTCGACTACCGCGGCAAGGCGCTCACGATCCCCTGGATCTCGGAGGGCTGGGACCTGCCCATGTACGTCGCCGCCTATGGGCCGAAGACGCTCACGCTCACCGGTCGCCAGGGTGACGGCTTCATCCTCCAGCTCGCCGATCCCTACCTCGTCGAGTGGACGTCGAAGTACG
>DATHYU010000434.1:0-8132 GCA_035458965.1 Acidimicrobiia bacterium
ACCCCCTCCGACCCCGTCAACGCGGCCGGTCGAGACGGCCCCCGAACCCCCTCCGACCTCGTCACCGCGGCCGGTCGAGACGGCCCCCGAAGCCGCTCCGACCCCGGCCCGACCCCGGCCGGCCGAGACGCCACCCCGGGCGGCCCCCCCGCCCGCCGATCCACCCGGCCCCTCGCCGACGCCGCCCGTGGTGGCCCCGCTCCCGGAGGCGGAGGACTCCCCGCCCGTCATCGCGGCTCCCCGAGCACGCCGCCCTGTCATCGATCCGCCCAAGGCCACCGCGGTGCCTCCCGAGGGTGAGTCGACGGCCGACGGAGACGAGCGCGCGACGGATACCACGCCTGCGCCGGAGCCCGGATCTCGAGACGGGTCGCCCGCGGCAGGTGGCGAGACGCCCGGGACGGAGCCTGCCACGCCGGCGAGGCCGTCGGGAGCATCGGCTTCCTCGGACGCCGAGGACCTCCGCCAGATCGAGTTCGAGCTCGCCGACATCCCCGAGATCGAGGCCACCGGCGAGATCGACGAGGTCCGCGAGGACTGATCAGCCCCAGTTCAGGACGAGTGCCGCGCCGGCGGCGATGTACGCGAAGCCGGCGATGGTCTGCCAGAACGCGGTCGGGTTCGGCGGGGGACGCAGTCCCCTGCGGAGTCGCTCCATCGGATCACGCCGCTTCGTGACCCTGCCTCGGCGAACATCGGAGTCGCTGAAATCCTCATCGGTGCGGTTGCGGCCGCCCACCAGCGCATCGACGGCTCCGATGCCGAGGTTGGCGTAGCCGCCGCCGCGGGCCCCGCCGACGAGGAGCAGCAGGGTCCCGAGACCCACGAGGGCGTACCCGACGCCGTTGACCAGGGACACGCTGCTCGCGGCCGTCACGATGAGGCCCACGACGATCGCTGCGACACCACCGACGCCGAAGGCGGCGAGATAGCCGGGGAACCGCTCCGAGAGCGGTTCGAGGACCGGTCCGATGGTCGGATGCTCGCCGGACATGCGAAGAGCGTACCCGGCGTCCGGGGACAGTCGTCCCGGACGCTCAGCCCTGGCGAAGCCGATGGACGCCCGTCACGGCTCCCATGGCGGCCCGATGCCGCTCGCGGTCGTCGAGCATCCGCTGGGCGTGCATCGCCATGCGGAGGAGCATGAGCAACAGGAAGATGAGGATCGTGAGCCCACCGAGCAGCTCGATGCCGTCGAAGTAGGACGTCACACACGACCCGAGAGTCCCACCCTCGCAGATCCCGAACCCGTCGCCGCCGGCGGCGAGGTCGAGGAGCACGCCCATCGGGACGAGGGCGACCGTGACGATCAGCGAGAGGATCGCTCCGATGATGATCCGGATCGTGGTCATGGTCCTCGAATCGTACCGGGGGGCCCTGGATCCGCCCGGTGGCGGCCCAAATGACAGGCCTGTAACCTCGGCGGCATGACGGCCGTCGATCTCTCATCGGAGTACCACGCCGAAGCCTTTACCGACGAGGAACGGGCGATCCTGGAGCGCTACTTCACCGAGATCGACGGTCCGGTCTTCGCCCTCGTCAACCTCCCCGAAGTGGTCAAGGGTGCGCTCTTCGCGAGATACAGCCGGTCCCCCAAGTCGGTGCGCCGCCTCTTCCTCGACGAGTTCTATGAGCGGCCCGAGATCGGCGTCGAGGCCATCGGCGAGGAGCTCGCCGCCTCGGGCGTGGATCGGGAGCGGGCCGAGAAGCTCTACCAGCGGGTGTTCACCGAGTACGGCGACGACTCCGTCGCGCAGCTCGGCGGCGTCCACCTGGCGTGCGAGCAGGCCTCGAACCTCCTGACGAAGGTGCTCGAGTGGGGCCGGATCGCCTCATATCTCGAGCAGTCCACGCGCTACATCTTCTACGACCAGCGGCTCGGCACCCGCTACCGCTACCACGTTCCGCCCGAGGTCCGCGCCACGGCGCTGGAGGCGGAATACCGGGACACGCTCGACTGGGCCTTCGACACGTACGCCTCGCTCATCGACCGCACGCAGGACTACTACCGGGCGCTGTATCCCCAACAGGCCGGCGACTCCGATTTCGTGTACCGCTCGACGATCCGCGCCAAGGCGTGCGACGACCTCCGGGGCCTGCTGCCGGCGGCCACCACGTCGAACGTCGGGATCTACGCATCGGGCCAGGCCTACGAGATGCTGCTGCTGCGGATGCGGGCCCATCCCCTCGCCGAGGCCCGGGCGTACGCCGACCTCATGCTGACCGAGCTCCGCAAGGTCATCCCGGCATTCCTGCGCCGCGTCGACATGGCCGAACGCGGCGGGGCATGGTCCCGATATCTCGCCGAGACGGCCGACCGGGTCCGCTCGATCGCCGAGCGGTTCGACGAGCCGGTGCCCGACCGGCCCGAGGTGACCCTCGTCGACTGGGATCCCGAAGGCGAGCGAAAGGTGGCCGCTGCCGCGCTCTACGCCGCGACCGACCTCCCCGACGACCGCCTTCTCGAGATCGGCCGGCAGCTGTCGGACGACGAGGTCGGCGCCGTCATGGCTGCTCTCGTCGGGGACCGCAGCAACCGGCGCCACAAGCCGGGCCGCGCCATGGAGCGCACCGCGTACCGCTTCGACGTGCTCTGCGACTACGGCATCTTCCGGGACCTTCAGCGCCATCGCATGCTGACGCTCGAGTGGCAGCGCCTGGGCACCCGCCACGGCTTCGTGGAACCCGCCTCGATGGCAGACGTCGGGGCCTCGGACATCTGGGCGGAGGTGATGGACCGGTGCGCCCGGCTCACCGCTCGGGTCGGTGATGCCTTCGGTCCTGACGTCGCCCAGTACACCGTGCCCTTCGCATACCGGGTCCGCTTCTACATGCATCTCAATGCCCGGGAGGCGTTCCACCTCCTCGAGCTCCGCACGGCCCAGGGCGGCCATGCCGACTACCGAAGGGTCTGCCAGCTGATGCACCGCCAGATCGCCGACGTCGCCGGGCACCACCGGATCGCCGAGGCGATGCGGTTCGTCGACCACGAGACGTACGAGCTCGAGCGGCTCGAGGGAGAGCGGCGCGCCGCCGCCCGGCGAGCCGCCGCCGGCATCGCCGAGCCCGAGGCGTGACGCCTATCCGAGGGGGATGCGGAGCACGAGCTTGCCGTCCTCCACCGCGAACGAGGCAGAGGCGACCAGCGAATAGTCCTGGAAGTCCTGCTCGGCGGACGCGATGAACGCCCGCCGGGCCTCGCCCTCGAGGGGCGGGATGCCCCGCTCCTTCACTGCGGCGGCGCGATCGGCGAATCGGTCGATGAACGCAGAGACGTCGAATTCGGCCATGTGGGCAGCCTAGAGGTCGGATGTTCGAAGCCCGATATCTAGCCTGAAGGCGAATGCTCGAACGGGATCTCCTCATCGTCACGGGCAAGGGCGGCGTGGGCCGCTCGGCACTGGCAGCGGCGCTCGGGCTGCGGGCCGCCCGGCACGGCGCCTCCGTCCTCCTCATCGGCATGACCGACGCTCTGGGGCTCGCCCTCCACCTGCGGGCCGAGACGCTCGACTACGAGCCCCGCGAGCTCCGGCCCGGTCTGCACGCCATCGCCATCGAGCCGGTGCCGGCCCTCGACGAGTACCTCCGCATCCAGCTGCGCCTCCCCCGGATGGGACCGATGACCCGGGCATTCCACGTTCTCGCCGAGACCGTGCCCGGCATCAGGGAGACGGTCATCATGGGGAAGATCCTGTACGAGGTCCGCCGCACGAACTGGGACATCGTGATCGCCGACGGCCCTCCGATCGGCCAGGTCGCCTCCTATCTCCGGGCGCCGTCCACCATCCAGGGCCTGGTGCCCTCGGGCCGCGTCGCAGAGCAGTCGGGCTGGATGCGGGAGACCCTCGAGGACCCCGGGAGGTCGGGGCTGGTCATGGCGACGCTGGGCGAGGAGCTCCCCGTCTCCGAGACCCTCGAGGCCCTCGACACCATCGCCCACGAAGGGCTGATCGACGTCGCCGACCTCGTCGTGAACCGGGTGCTGCCACCCCCCGACCTGTCCGACGGCGATCTCGTCCGCGTGCCCGAGGGGCCGCACCGCCAGGCCGCCGTGCTCCATGAAGGCCTGTATCGGCAGCAACGGTCCTGGATCGACCGGCTCCCGGCGGCGACCGAGCTGCCCTACCTGTTCGGCCTCCTGACCCCGGGTGAAGTGAGCGCCCGCCTCGCCGACATCTGGGAGACCCGATGACGAGAGCCGTTCTCGTGGCCGGAGCGGGCGGCGTCGGGAAGACGACGATCGCCGCCGCCATCGGCGTCGCCGCGGCGCGCGCCGGCAAGTCGACACTCGTCCTCACCGTCGATCCCGCCCGGCGGCTCGCGGGCGCCCTCGGCCTCGACCACATCGGCAACGATCCGACGCCCACCCCGGGCGAGCCCCTCCTCGCCGCCGCGATGCTCGACGCCTCGGCGTCGTGGGAAGCCATCGTCCGCCGCCACGCCGACCCCGACACCGTCGAGCGGCTCGTCACGAGCCGGTTCTTCCGGGCGGTCGCCGACCGATTCCCGGCCGGCCAGGCCTATGCCGGAGCCGAGGAGATGAGCGTCCACCTCGAGTCCGGAGCCTTCGATCTGGTGGTGGTCGACACGCCCCCGTCGGCGGGCGGCATCGACTTCTTCCTGTCCCCCGGCCGCATGCGCACCCTCGTGGGAGGCCGGATCCTGAGATGGCTGACCGGCCCCAAGATCCCTGGCCGCCGTGCCCTGTACGCGATCACCGCCCGCCCGGTGCTCAAGGTCGCCGACACGCTCCTCGGCGGTCCGCTCCTCGAGGACGTGGCCGAGTTCCTCCTCGACCTGCGGACCGCGTACGACGGGATCTCCCGCCGGGCTCGTCAGGTCGAGCGGCACCTGCGCGGCGCCGTGTCGATCGTGGTGACGACCGCCGATCCGACGCCGGTGCGCGAGGCCGTGCGGTTCTTCCGGGAGCTGCCCGCGGCGGCGCCGACCCCCGCGGCGATCGTCTTCAACCGCGCCCTGCCTCTCGACTGGCGCCACGCCGGGGCCCCCGAGGGGCCACCCGACCTGGCCGAGGCGCTGGCCGGCACCCTCGATCGCTGGGGATCGGAGGCACAACGACAGGCCGACGTTCGGTCCGAGTTCGTCGAGCGCTACGACGTGCTGCCGACGGTCATCCCGTGGCTGACCGTGGCGCCCACCGACCGGGACAGCCTCGCGGGCCTCCTGGCGGCGTCCGAGGGCACGGATCTCACCGTGCTGGCTACCTCATGAGCGCTTCGGGCCCGAGCAGCTCCCGCAGCTCGGCGTAGAGCGCGGTGCGCGGCTCCACGCGGTAGCCCACCCCCAGGCGGACGACGGTGTCGTCGCCCTGGCCGGCGAGGTGGAGGAAGACGGGCGCCTTGCCCGGGTGGTTGCCGAGCACCGACCGCAGCCGCCCGACGAGGTCCTGCGACATCCGCGAGGCCGGCACCTTGAGCCGGACGACGTCCGAGACCGACAGGTCGGGCTCGACGATCTTCTGGGCGATCAGCTTGACGGAGTCCCCGCGCTGGTCGACCCGGCCCTCCACCACGATCACGGCGTCGTCGCGGACGAGCGGCCCGTGCTCGTGCACCGTGCGCGGGAAGCACACCACCTCGACACTGCCCTCGAGGTCCTCGAGTTGGAAGAAGAGCATCGGCTCGCCCTTGCGGGTGTAGCGGCGGTTGATCGCCGAGACGATGCCGCCCACCTTCGCCTGCGCGCCGTCGGCGTGCTCGAGGAGGGCGGGCACCGAGCAGCTGATCATCGCCTTGAAGCTCGCCTCCACACCGAAGAGCGGATGGTCGGAGACGTACAGTCCGAGCATCTCCTTCTCGAACGCGAGCTTCATCGTCTTGTCCCATTCCACGTCGGGGATCTCGAAGCTCCCCGGCTGGAGCGACGGCTCCTCGGACCCGAACAGGCTGAACTGACCCATGTCCTCGGCGCGCCGCCGGGCGACCACGGCATCGATCACCTGCTCGTGGACGGTCAGCAGGCCCTTGCGGGGCACCCCCAGGGAATCGAAGGCGCCCGCCTTGACGAGCGACTCGACCGTGCGCTTGTTCAGCACGGAGAGGTCGACCCGATTGACGAAGTCCTGGAAGTCGACGAACGGGCCGTTCTTGCGCCGTTCCGTCGTGATGAGCTCGACCACCGCCTCCCCGACGTTGCGGATCGCCGACAGGCCGAACGGGATCTCGCCCTCACGGGCGACGAAGTCGATCTCGGAGCGGTTCACGTCGGGGACGAGGACGTTCACCCCCATGGTCCGGCACTCGTTGAGATAGATCGCCGTGCGGTCCTTGTCCCGCTTCGAGGACGTCAGCAGCGCGGCCATGTACTCGGCGGGGTGATGGACCTTGAGCCAGGCCGTCTGATACGCCACCAGGGCGTACCCGGCCGCGTGGGACTTGTTGAAGCCGTACCCGGCGAAGTGGGCGATGTCGGCGAACAGCTTGCGGCCGAAGCTCTCCGGGTGGCCGACCTCCACGCAGCCGGCGACGAACCGCTCCTCCTGCTCGGCCATGACCGAGGGGATCTTCTTGCCCATCGCCTTGCGAAGCCGGTCGGCGTCCGCCATCGAGAAGCCGGCGGTGATCTGTGCCGCCTGCATGACCTGCTCCTGGTACACCATGATCCCGTAGGTGTCAGCCAGGGCGGGCTCGAGGTCGGGGTGCGGGTACTCGACCGCCGCCCGGCCGTTCTTGCGATCCGCGTACAGCGTGTGGGTGCCTGCGCCGAGGGGCCCGGGCCGGTACAGCGAGATCAGGGCGATGAGGTCCTCGAAGCGGTCGGGTCCGAGGTTCCGCATGAGCGCCCGCATCCCGGCACCCTCGAGCTGGAAGATGCCCATCGAGTCGCCCCGGGACAGCATCGCGTACACCTCGGGGTCCTCGAGCGACACGGTGTCGATGTCGGGACGAGCGCCGCCGGACTCCTCGATGAGGTCGAGCGCCCGCTCGATCGTCGTCAGGTTGCGGAGGCCCAGGAAGTCCATCTTGAGGAGCCCGAGGCTCTCGATGCCGTTCATCTCGAACTGGGTGACGATCTCGGCGTCCTCACCCTTCTGCTGGATGGGCACGATGTCGGTGAGCGGCTGCGGCGAGATCACCACGGCGGCCGCGTGGATGGAGTCCTGGCGCCTCAGCCCCTCGAGGCCGCGGGCCGTGTCGATCACCCGCTGCGAGTCGGGGTCGGTCTCATACAGCTCGCGCAGGCCGGCGGCGTTGGCGTAGTGATCCCGGTCGGCCTGGTCCGCGTCGTCGCCGGGAGGGGTCAAGCACTGACCGAGGGATGCCTCCCGCCCGAGGATCGCCGGAGGCATCGCCTTGGCCACCCGGTCGCCGACGGCGTAGGGGAACCCGAGGACGCGCGCCGCGTCCCGCATCGCCTGGCGGCCTTTGATCGTCGAGAAGGTGATGATCTGGGCGACATGGTCGGTGCCGTACTTCTGGGCGGCGTAGCGGATCATCTCCCCCCGGTACCGCTCGTCGAAGTCCATGTCGATGTCGGGCATCTCCCGCCGGCCCGGATTGAGGAATCGTTCGAAGATCAGGCCGTAGGCGATGGGGTCGAGGTCCGTGATCCTCAGGCAGTAGGACACGATGCTGCCCGCCGCGCTGCCGCGCCCCGGTCCCGTCCTGATGCCCTGCTCCCGGGCGTAGCGGATGAGATCCCACACGATGAGGAAGTAGGCGGGGAACCCCATGTCCTCGATGACGCGCAGCTCGTAGTCGATGCGCTCGGCGACGGCTGGGGCGGGGGACGCCCCGTAGCGGGCCCGTGCCCCGTCCATCACGAGCTCGCGCAAGTACGAGGACTCGGTGTGCCCCGCGGGAACCGGGAACTGCGGGAGCAGGATGTTGCCGAACTCCATCTTCACGTCGGCCCGCTCCGCGATGAGCAGCGTGTTGTCGCAGGCGCCCGGGAACTCCTCGTCGGGGAAGAGGGCCCGCATCTCGCGGGCCGACTTCACGTGATAACCGCTCCCCTGGAACTGGAACCGGCCTTCGTCGGCCATCTGGGCGCCGGTCTGGATGCACAGCAGCGCGTCGTGGGCCTCGGCCTCGTGTGCGTGCGTGTAGTGGACGTCGTTCGTGGCGAGCAGCGGCGCCCCGATCCGCTTCGAGATCTCGACGAGGTCGGGC
>DATHYU010000435.1:0-7283 GCA_035458965.1 Acidimicrobiia bacterium
CTGCTATTACCGGGGCTACAGCGAGCCGCTCGCCCACCTGATCGAAGCGGGCGCCGACATCTTCCTGATGCCGTCGCGGTTCGAGCCCTGCGGGCTCAATCAGATGTACTCGATGGCGTACGGGACCATTCCGATCGTGCACGCCACGGGCGGGCTCATCGACAGCGTCGAGCCGTGGGACGGCTCCTCCGGCACCGGCTTCCGGTTCGCGCCGCACGACGCAGACGCCCTGGCCGCGGTGCTCGAGGAGGCGATCGACGTCTGGCACGATGCCGCGGCGCGCGAGCGGCTCATCGCCAACGGGATGGCCCGTGACGACTCGTGGGACGCCCGGGCCGAGGAGTACCGGACCATCTACCGGCGGGCCGTATCCTCACGGAGATGATCGGCGTCTTCGACTCGGGCCATGGCGGGCTCACCGTGTTCGAGGCGCTCGTGCGGCGGTTCCCCGACCGGTCGTTCACCTACCTCGGTGACCATGCGAACGCGCCGTACGGCGACCGGCCGTCCGCCGAGATCGTCGCCTTCACCCGCCACGCCGTGGAGACCCTCTTCGGGCGCGGGTGCCGGCTCGTGCTCCTCGGGTGCAACACCGCCACGGCGGTCGCCAGTCGCACGCTGCAGCGGGAGTGGCTCCCGGGAGCGGGATGGCCGGAGCACAACGTGCTCGGCATCGTGGCCCCCACCGTGGAAGCCGCCACCCAGACCGCCTGGGGCGTCACGACGCCGCAGTACCCCCAGAAATACAACACCGATGTGATCGCCGTGTTCGGGACGACCCGCACGATCGACTCCGGTGTCTATCCGGAGGAGATCCGCAAGCGCTGCCCGCAGGTCACGGTTGCCCCCTACGCGGTCCCCGGGCTGGTCGGCGCCATCGAGCGTTCCGACCCCGAGCCCGATCTGGAGGCCCTGGTCGCCGACGCCGTCGCCCGGATGATGTCGGATCTCGGCGGGGAGGCTCCCCACCGGGCGATCCTCGGGTGCACCCACTTCCCGCTCGTGGAGCACCTGTTCCGCCGGCATCTGCCGCCGACCACCCGCATCCTGTCGCAACCGGTCGTCGTGGCCGACAGCCTCGAGGACTACCTGGCGCGACACCCCGAGTACGACGTCGCCCGCGGAGCCGATCCGATCGTCCTCACCACGGGGGACGTCGACCGCGTGACGGAGATCGCCCGGGTGCTGTGGGCCGACGTGCCTCCGTTCGCCGGCGTGGCGGTGGCGGCGCCATGATGCCGATGGCCGCGTCCGGCGTCAGCGGATGAACCTCGGGGGCAGGGGCCGGTAGCGGAGCCCGAGCCGCGCCCGGACGGCGGTCGCCAGGACGGGGCCGAAGTCGGTGCTGTCGACGCCGATCCCGGCGTCGCCCTCCAGCCACAGCTCCCCGGGGGCGAGGGGCGGGCCCTCGTCGCGGTCATGGCGGCCGACGGCCGTGACCCGCTTGACGACCTCGAAGCCGGGTCGGTCGGGGTGCTCGGCGACGACGACGTCGCCGAGCCGCACCCGCCTGGGCGACCGGATGCCGACGACCCAGTCGCCGGCCGACAGCGTCGGCTCCATGCTGTGCTCGGCGATCTCGTAGCGCACCACCCGCGTCACTGCGGCGGCCGCGGCGAGGGCGACGGCGAGGCCTGCGGTGCGGAGGATCCGGCCCATGGCGCCTCCTCGGGACAGCGACGCCAGCGAGTGTAGGGTGAGCAAGATCCGACAGGAGGAGACGAGTGACGTTCCTGAAGCCCCGCCGTATCGCCCACGCCCACTGTGATCTCATGTGTGGTGTGTACAACCCGTCGCAGGCCCGCATCGAGGCCGAGTCCGTCCGGGCGATCGCCCAGAAGTACCAGGACTCCGACGACGAGGTCTTCCGGCAGCGCTGTGTGATCATCAAGGAGAAGCACGCGAACCTCGTCAAGGAGCACCTCTGGGTGCTGTGGACCGACTACTTCAAGCCCCCACACGTCGAGCAGTTCCCGCAGCTGCACGACCTGTTCTGGCGGGCGACGAAGAAGGCGGGCGACGCCAAGAAGTCGATGGACCCCGCCGTGGGCGACGAGCTGCTCGCCCTCATCGACGAGATCGCCGAGATCTTCGCCGAGACGAAGAAGTAGCCCGAGACCCGATCACGACGGAGCGGTCGTCCTGGCCGCTCCGTCGTCGCGTCTGCGGAGCATCCGGCGCACCGGCGGGGGGACCAGGGCGACGGCGAGGACCGTGATCCCGCCGAGGGCCGCGGCGACGGCGCTGTCGGCGAACCCCGGTGGGGCGAGCGTGTCGAGGATCCAGGTCGACACGCCCCACCCGGCCAGGCCTGCGACCGCCGCGCTCGGGAGGTTCACCGTGAAGGCGGCGGCGACCGGGCGGACGTGCTCCCAGCCGGTGCGGACGTACCAGACGACCGCCAGCGCCGCCGTGTAGAGCCCGACCGAGATCGTCGAGGCCAGCGCCAGGCCGTTGACGCCCATCGCCTCCTGCAACCCCCAGTAGATCGGGACCGCCGCGGCGGTGGCCGCCGTGCCGATGACCACCGGGGTCCACATCTCCTCTCGGGCGTAGAACCCCCGAGCGAGGATCTGCTGCATCCCCCAGATCGGGATCCCCAGGGCGAAGAACACGAGGGCTCCCGCTGCGGCCACGGTGTCGGGGCCGATCCACTCGCCACGCTCGTAGAGGACGCGGACGATGGGGATCGCCAGCGCCATGAACGCCGCCGCCGCGGCGAGGCTGAAGACGAGGATCCAGCGAATCGCCTGTCCCACGGCGGCGGCCATCTCGCGGTGCCTGCCCTCGGCGACGAGTCGGGCGAGGAACGGGTAGGTCGCCACGCCGGCGGCCTGGGCGATGACGCCCACGGGGACCAGCATCGTCTGGCGGCCGAAGTTGAGCCAGGTGATGCCGCCCTCGCCGACGAGCGAGCCGAACGTCCGCCCGAGCTGTTCGTCGAGCACGACGAGCGACTGGCCGAGCATGAGCGGGATCGCCAGCATGAAGTAGCGCCGGACGGCCGGATGCCCCTTCAGGCTCCCCGTCGGGAACCGCAGCCCGGCGCGCCATGCCCCGTAGGCCTGGAGGGCGAACGTCCCGACGATCGATCCGCCGAGCACGCCCCAGGCGAACCCGTCCGCCGTCGGCTCGTCGGTGCCGAGGGCGCCGAGCAGGCCCCCGGCGATGATGCCGAGGTTGTAGACGATCGGTCCCAGCGTGGGGATCACGAACCGCTCGCGGGCGAACTGGACCGACGTGAGCAGCTGGCCGAGGATGAAGAAGATCTGCGCCGGGAGCACGATCCGCGTGAGCCGTGCGGCGTTGGCGACCTGCTCCTCGGTGAAGCCGGGTTCGACGAGCCGCAGCACGGGGTCGACGAGCGGCATCGCGACGACCACGAGCGCGATCGAGCCGATCGTGAGCGGGCGCGCGACGGCCCAGAAGGCCCGCCAGGCGTCCTCCTCGTCGCCGGCGGCCAGCCGGCGCGTGAGGATCGGGATCAGGGTGATGGCCATGTACGCGCCGGCGAGGAGATAGAAGAGGAAGTCGGGCACGAGGAACGCCACGAAGTACTCGTCTCCTGCGGATCCCGCACCGAGGAGCCAGGCGAAGACGACCTGGCGAACGAGCCCGAGCACCCGGGACAGGAGGGTGCCGACGGCGACGATCGCGGCCGCCACGCCCATGCGGCGATAGAGGCTTCGGCCGGACGACGATGACATCGGGAGGAAGGGTAGGGCCGCCGGCCCCGGCTACGCGATGTCGCGGCGCCGCAGCATCCAGGCACCCGCCATGGTGGCGACCACGGCGACGCCGATCGCCTTGGCCGCCGCTCCGTACATCCCCGGGTCGAGCGAGCCGAGCACGTCGGAGAGGAACCGAGGAGCGAGATCGACCATCGCGGCGTACCCCGTGATCCCGATCCGGAACAGCGACAGGACGGCGAACCCGTCGACGGTGAAGCTGATGGCGTTCTCCCAGATGAAGACGTAGATGAGGCCGATGAGCACGGCGCGCGGGGTCAGGTAGCCGAGGATGAGGAAGACCGCCACGTAGCCGAGCGCGGACAGGGCGATGCCGAGCACGAGGGGCACCAGCGGTTCCCAAACCCCTGCTGCGACGCCCAGCACGATCCCGCTGGCCGCGGCGGCTCCGCCGACGATGGCCGTGACCGCGATCCAGGCCGCGGCGAGCTTGGCGCCCACGATCGTCTCGCGCCGCATCGGACGGAGGACGAGCACGGTGAGCGTCGTGTCGCGACGCTCGTCTCCGAGGGCGGCCGCCCCGAGCACCAGGGCGACGAGAGGGAGCACGAGGATGAAGAGCAGGGTGATCGAGACATCGTGGAAGCGCCGGAGTGCGACTCCCTCGGAGACACCGCGGACCACGAAGAACGTGACGACGGGAGGCAGGACCGCGAGCAGGCCCAGCAGGATCGGCCGGCGGCCGCTGAACAACTGGTGCAGCGTCGCGGTGATCACGGTTCGCAGCGCCGTCATCACCGTCGCCTCACGAGGTAGCGGAACACGCTCTCGAGCGACTCGTCCTCGGGCTCGAATCCCGTGAGACGGAAGCCGTGGTCGGCGGCGATGCGCGGCACGGCGCGTCCGAGCGCCTCGACGTCGGTGGTCTCCACGTGGAGCGTGTCGCCGTCGACCTCGACGGTGCTGACCGAGTCGTCGGTGACGAGTCGGGCACCGAGATCGCGCGGTCCGGCAGAGGTGATCCGCACCCGATAGGGGATGTCGGTCATCGCCCGCCGGATGGCCGCGACGTCTCCGGCCGCGGCCAGCTTCCCGTCGACGATGGCGAGGACCCGGCCGGCCATCCGCTCCACCTCGGCAAGGACGTGGGACGAGACGATGACGGTGTGGCCGGCGCCGGCGAGTTCCTGGAAGATCCGGATGAGGCGGAGCCGCTGCACCGGGTCGGTGCCGTTCAGCGGCTCGTCGAGGACGAGGATCCTGGGGCTGCCCACGAGCGCCGCGGCCACCTTGGCCCGCTGGCGCATCCCCTTGGAGAACCCCGCGATCGGCCGGTCGGCTGCGTCGCCGAGGTCGACGGCGTCGATGGCGTCGTCCACCTCCGAGACGGGATGCCCCGACAGCACGGCGCAGTAGCGCACGAACTCCCGGGCCGTCTGGTAGCCGTAGACGGCGTCCTCCTCGGGGACGAGGGCGAGATCGCGATACACCGACGGCGTGGTCCGGGGGTCCTCGCCGAGCACCTCGACGGTCCCGTCCGACGGGGTGAGGAGGCCGCAGACCATGCGCAGGAGGGTCGTCTTGCCGGCGCCGTTGGGGCCCAGCAGCCCGGTCAACCCGGGACCGAAGGAGCACGACAGGTCGGAGACCGCGACCTTCTGGCCGAACCACTTGGACACCCCGTTCACCGAGATCGTCGCGGCATCGGCGAAGGCGGGCGATGTCATTGCACGCTCCGGTACCGGGCCCGGACCACGGCGATGCAGGCGACGGCGACGACCACGATGGCGAGCAGCGATGCCCACGGCTCGAGCCCCGCCGACTCGGGTATCCACCGGTCGGTGTTCTCCGACATGAGCCAGTCCTTGACGTGGTTCGGATGGTCCTGGATGGCCAGGAACCCGGCGGCGTCCATGCCCGCCTCCTCGACGAGCGCGGCTGCGCCCCCGCTGAGGAAGACGATGGCGCCGAACGTCGCTCCGGCGGCCACGGCCGTCCGGCTGGAGAAGGTCCCGATGAGGAACGCCACCGGGGCGTAGGCGAGGATGTAGACGGCCGAGGCGGCGGCCGTCTCCCAGAGCGTGGCGACGTTGTCGATCGCATACGAGCCGAATCCCTCGCTGCTCGTCCACGCCCGTCCGAGGTAGAGCAGGACGTGGGGCAGGTACAGGAAGCCGAAGACCACCGTCGCGAGGGCCGCGGCCCGGCCCCAGAGGTAGTCGGTGATCATCAGCGGGCGCGACGCGTAGATCGCCATCGTCCCGTTCGTGCGATCGGGGACCGTCAGCTCGCTGGCGGCGAGGGAGACGAAGATCAGCGAGATGGTCCCCGTCAGGTTGAAGTAGCGGGCATGCCCGAAGATCGTGTCGGTCACGTCGAGCTCGCCGAGGACGACCCCGAAGGCCGTGAAGAACATCGCCGGCAGGAGCGCGATCCCCAGCAGGGACCACGGAATGACCTTGGACCGCGCCCGGCGGCGGAGCCCGAGCACGCGGCGCAGCCCGTCGCGCAGCAGGGCCCGCAGGGCTCCGGCGCGGCCGAGGCGCTCGCCCTCGTGCGGCTTGTACCCGAGATCGAAGACGACGCCCTCAGCCATCGTCCACTCCCAGGAAGACGTCCTCCAGCGTGGTGCGCCGCTGTCCCAGGCGCCGGATGGAGGCGCCCGAGGCGGCCACGGCGTCGCGCACGATGTCGAAGGGGTCCCGCTCCTCGGACCGGACGCGGATCTCCTCCTCGACGATGGAGACCGTGGCTCCTGCGGCCACCAGCTCGGCGACCACGGCGGCGGTGTCGCCGACGACCTCGAGCGACGCCTCCTCGGACACCGACAGCTCGGTCAGCGGTCCGCTCCGCAGCACGTGCCCTCCGTCGAGCATCACGACCCAGCTGCACGTCTGCTCGATGTCGGTGAGGACGTGCGACGAGACGATGGCGTTGATGCCGAAGCCGTCGAGGCGGGTGATGAGGTCGAGCATCTCCTCGCGGCCCTCGGGGTCGAGGCCGGCGGTCGGCTCGTCGAGGAGCACGAGGGAGGGGTCGTGGACGATCGCCTGGGCGAGCTTGGCCCGTTGGAGCATGCCGGTCGAGAACCCGCCGATGGGACGGAACCGCTCCTCGTGCAGGCCGACGAGCGTGAGGACGTCCGAGGCGCGCTGGCGGGCGGCGCGCACCGGGAGGCCCGCCAGCTCGGCCGAGTAGCCGATGAAGTCGGCAGCCGTCTGGTCGGGGGGCAGGCACGGTCCCTCGGGCATGTACCCGACGCGATCCCGTACGTCGAGGATCGCGTCGGGGACCTCTGCCCCGAGCACGTTGATGGAGCCGGTGCCCGGAGTGAGGATGCCGAGGAGGAGCTTGAGGAGGGTGGTCTTCCCGGCCCCGTTCGCACCGACGAGCCCGACGAGCCCGGCCGGGACCTCGAGGTCGACGCCGTCGAGCGCCACGATGTCGCCGTAGGCGAATCGGAGCCCCCTGGTGGATGCGACGAGTTCGGTCATCCGCACCCGAGCCTACCGCTCCCGTGGGCCGCCGATCACCGTTCGGACGGGCAGGTGGTCACGGCCAGAGGCGGGGGGGCCACCGGCGGGCCCGCACGAC
>DATHYU010000436.1:0-2880 GCA_035458965.1 Acidimicrobiia bacterium
GAGCGGGCCAAGGTCAACTACGACCACCCGGACTCGCTCGAGACGGACCTCCTCGTCGAGCACCTCCGGGTGCTGCTCGCCGGTCGGGCGATCGAGCGACCCGTGTACGACTTCACGGTCCACAACCGCGCCGCCGAGACCGTCGAGGTCGAGCCGCACCCGGTGATCCTCGTCGAGGGGATCCTGGTCCTCACGGAGCCGGACCTTCGGGACCTGATGGACCTGAAGATCTACGTGGACACCGATGCGGACCTTCGCATCGCCCGCCGCTGGGAGCGCGACATCAAGGAGCGCGGGCGCACCTTCGACAGCGTGCGCGATCAGTACCTGCACACCGTGCGGCCCATGCACCTGCAGTTCGTCGAGCCCTCGAAGCGCTACGCCGACATCGTGATCCCCGAGGGCTACAACCTCGGTGCCGTGGGCACGGTCATCTCGATGATCCGCGATGTGATCCGACGCTGATGCGCCGGATCTCGGTGGTGGGGGTGACCGGGTCCGGCAAGAGCACCTTCTCCGATCGGCTGGCCGGTCTGCTCCGCGTCCCCCACGTGGAGCTCGATGCGCTCCAATGGGAGAACGGATGGAGCGCGGCGGCCGAGGACGTGTTCGTCGGGCGGGTCCGGTCCGCCACCGACGCCGAGGCGTGGGTCCTCGCCGGGAACTACCCGCGCGTGCAACCGCTGGTGTGGGAGCGCGCCGACATCGTTGTCTGGCTCGACCCACCGCTCCGGGTCGCCGCCTTTCGGCTCCTGCGGCGGACCTTCCGCCGCATTCGCACCCGGGAGCGGCTCTGGGGCACCGACAACGTGGAGTCGCTCGGGAGGGCCTTCGGTCGGGATTCGATCCTCCGGTGGCTCCTCAAGACCTTCCGGAAGGTCCGCCGTCGATACGAGGAGCGCTTCGCCGATCCCCGGTGGTCCCGTCTCGACACGATCCGGCTGCGGCGTGCCCGGGAGGTCGAGGCCTTCCTCGCCGGGGCCGCCCGCGGTCAGGCCTATCCTCGGTCGCCGTGAGCATGCGCGTTGCCGTCCTCGTCTCGGGCTCCGGATCGAACCTCCAGGCTCTCCTCGATGCCGCCGAGGCCGATCCGGACTTCGGCGCCGAGATCGTCGTCGTCGTCTCGGATCGACCCGGGGTGAAGGCTCTCGATCGGGCCGAGGCGGCCGGAGTGGCCTCCGCCGTGGTTCCGTGGACCGGCGACCGGGCGTCGTTCACGACGGCCATCTGCGACGCCGTCGCCGATCACGGGTGCGACACCATGATCCTCGCCGGCTTCATGCGGATCCTCGGGCCCGAGGCCGTGATGCGGTTCCCGAACAGGATCATCAACATCCATCCCTCGCTGCTGCCGTCGTTCGCCGGGGCGCACGCGGTGCCCCAGGCCCTCGCCCACGGGGTGAAGGTCACGGGGGTGACGGTGCATTTCGTCGACGAGGAGGTCGACCACGGGCCCGTGATCGCCCAGCGGCCCGTCCCGGTCGAGCCGGACGACGACGAGGCGACCCTCCACTCGCGCATCCAGGTGGAGGAGCATGCGCTCTTGCCCGAGGTCGTCAAGGCATTCGCCCACGGACGGCTGCGCGTCGAGGGCCGAGTCGTCACCTGGGAGGACGCATGACCGTGATCCCCGTGAAGCGGGCGCTCGTCTCCGTGTGGGACAAGACGGGTCTCGTCCCGTTCGTGGAGCGGCTCGTCGACGCCGGGGTCGAGATCGTGTCCTCCGGTGGGACCGCCCGCGCCATCGCCGAGGCCGGCCTGGCGGTGACCGAGGTCGCCGACGTCACGGGTGCCCCCGAGATCCTGGGTGGACGGGTCAAGACACTCCACCCCGCGATCCACGGCGGGATCCTCGCCGACCCCTCCCTCCCGGGGCACGCCGAAGACCTCACCGCCGAGGGCATCGAGGCCTTCCAGTTGGTCGTCTGCAACCTGTACCCGTTCGAGGAGACCGTCGCCGATCCCGACGTCACCCTCGCCGAAGCGGTGGAGCAGATCGACATCGGCGGTCCGGCGATGACCCGAGCTGCGGCCAAGAACCACGCCGCCGTGGGCATCGTCACCGATCCCGACCAGTACGACGCCGTCGCGGCGGCCGTCGAAGCCGGCGGCCTCGACGACGGACTGCGCCGCGAGCTCGCACGGGAGGCCTTCTTCAGGACGGCGTCCTACGACGCGGCGATCGTCGACTACCTCGAGGCCGGTGACCGCGCTCGCATGGTGATCCCGTTGCGTCGGGCCCAGGAGCTCCGGTACGGCGAGAACCCGCACCAGCCGGCCGTCGTCTACTCGGCCGGTCCCGGCTGGTGGTCGAAGGCGCGCCAGCTCCAGGGCAAGGATCTCTCCTTCAACAACCTCGTCGACGCCGAGGCCGCCTGGCGCCTGGCCGCGGATCTGCCACGGCCTGCCGCCGTCGTGGTGAAGCACACGAATGCCTGCGGCGTCGCTGTCGCCGACGATCTCTCGTCGGCGTTCGCCACGGCCTGGGAGTGCGATCCGCTGTCGGCCTTCGGTGGCGTCATCGCGCTGAACGCGCCCCTCGACGGTGAGACGTCAGAGGCGATCGCCGCCAAGTTCGTGGAGATCGTCATCGCCCCGGAGGTGTCCGCCGAGGCGGCCGCCGTCCTCGAGCGCAAGGCGGCCCTGCGGGTCCTCGAGGCGCCGTTCCCATCGGCCGACGACCTCGACTTCCGTCGTGTCGAAGGCGGCCTGCTCGTCCAGGAACGCGACCACCTCGGCGAAGGTCCGGGGGAGTGGGAGCACGTCGCCGGCCCGGTGCCGGATCAGGCGCTCCTCGACGAGCTCTGGTTCGCCTGGGTGGTCTGCGCCCACACCAAGTCCAACGCCATCGTGATCACGAAGGATCGCGCCGCCATCGGT
>DATHYU010000437.1:0-11125 GCA_035458965.1 Acidimicrobiia bacterium
TGCTCGACCGGGAGCTCGGCGCTGCCGAGGGTGAGCTCACCCCGTCGGGACGGGTCCGCCGCGACAAGGTCGAGGAGGGCCATGCGGCGCTGATCGAGGAGATGTACTCCGAGGCGTCGACCGCGTCCTGATGGCGGACACACCGAACGACCTCCGCCCGATCGGCGTCTCGCTCTCGAAGGACCAGCTCCGCATCGGCGACGTCTGCAACGTGACGATCGAGCCGCGCATGCTCGGCGAACGCACCGGGACGTTCGTGACGTTCAAGAACGTGGTCTACCAGGGCGACGAGAACGGCGTCCTCCGCTTCGACAGCGAGCTCGAGGCACACCGGTTCCCGGGCTGGGAGATCGAGCGGGTGGTCCTCGTCGATCCACCCGAGACCGACTGAGGGACCCCGCCCCTGCCGCCTACGCGGCGGTGTAGCCCCCGTCGACCGGGAACACGGCACCGGTGATCCACTTCGCCTCGTCCGATGCGAGGAACAGCGCCATGTTGGCGATGTCCACCGCCTCGCCGAGCCGACCGATCGGGTATTTCGCGGTCATCGCCTCGAAGGCCTGCTCCTGGGTCATGCCGCCGCTCGAGCCGCTCTTCGCACGGTCGTCGTACGTCTTCGTCACGAGCGGCGTGATGACGGTCCCCGGGCACACGGCATTGAAGCGGATGTTCTTCGGCCCGTATTCGACCGCGGCCTGCCGGGTGAGCCCGATGACACCCGCCTTGGCGGCGGCGTAGGGGGAGATGCCGTTGACACCGACCAGGCCGCCGACCGACGCCTGGTTGATGATCGAGCCGCCGCCCTGGGCCTCCATGGCCGGGATGACGGCCTTGTCGGACAGCCACACGCCGGTGAGCATGATCGCGATCGCCCGGTCCCACAGCTCCTGTGAGGTCGTGCCGAGCGCCCCGACGGCGGCGATCCCGGCGTTGGCGTACAGGGCGTCGATGCGGCCGTAGGCGTCGAGCGCCGCGGCGGCCATCGCGTCGTTGTCCTCGGGGCTCGTGACATCGACGCGGACGGCGAGCGCGCGTCCCCCGGCGCTCGCGATCCCGGCGGCCACCCCTTCGGCGGAGGCCAGGTCGAGGTCCGCGCACACCACGGCGGCACCCTCCTGGGCGAAGCGGATGGCGGAGGCCTCACCGAGCCCGGACCCGGCCCCCGTGATGATCGCGACCTTGCCCTCGAGACGTCCTGTCATGTCGATCTCCCGTGATCAGGCGGCGTGGAGCCGCACGTTCAGGTGCTGCGGCGCTCGCAGCACGTAGCCGAGCTCTTCGGGCTGTCCGTCCACCCATTCCGCCCATGCGACGCGGTCGAGCAGGTGCTGCATGGCGACCTCCATCTCCATCTGCGCGAGGAGCGATCCGGTGCAGTGGTGGCGACCCGCCCCGAAGGGGAGGATGTCGGACTTCGGGGTGAACTGCTTCGACGCGTTGTCGACGAACCGGTCCATGCGGAACACGCCGGCGTCCTCGAAATGGTCTTCGTCGCGGTTCGCAGAGGCGAGGAGCACGAGGATCCGGTCGCCGGCCGCGACGGTGCCGCCCGAGAGCTCCGTGTCGACCCGGCATCCGCGTGACACCCCGTGGACCGGCGGTGCGTAGCGCAGGATCTCTGCGGTCGCCGACGGGATCAAGGAGCGATCGTTCCGGAGGGCGTCCCACAACTCGCGGTCGTCGATGAGGAGCCGGAGAAGGTTGGAGAGTGCCCGGTCGGTCGTCTCGACGCCTGCGGCGAGGAGGAACGAGCAGAACCCGAGGATCTCGTCGGTGGTGATCGGCTCGCCCTCGTACTCGAAGGTGCAGAGGTCCGACAGCATGTCGTCCCGGGGGTTGCGCCGGCGGTCCTCGACGACGGGCGTCAGGAACTCGACGAGCCTGACCCGTGCCTCCTGCCCTCTGCGGAGCACGTCCGGGTCCCCGCTCAGGTTCGAGGCGCCGGCGGCGACGATGGTGTCGTACCACTCCCTGAACTGCGGCGCCTCGGGGATCCCCATCAGGTCGGCCGTGATCTGCAGCGGGAGCGGCGTGGTGAAGCCGGCCTTCAGGTCGATCGGCTCGTCGAACGGCAGCGCGTCCAGGTACCGGGCGCTCAGGGAGTTGGCGAGCCCCCGGAAGTCGTCGTTGAGGCGACGTGGGTTGCGGATCCGCTGTCCGATGAGCGCGCTCTTCTTGCGATGCTCCCGGCCCTCCATGTGCAGGATGACCCTGCCGTGGATCGCCGACGAGCCGGGCCCGTACCCGAGGGGGCCGAAGAGCTCCTCGTCCTCGAGCACCCGCTTGACGTCGTCGTGCTTGGCAGCCACCCAGCCACCCGTCGCGTCGCTCCAGAACAGCGGGAGGTGCTCGCGCATCTCGGCGTCCAACTCGTAGGGCATCACCCGTCCGCCGAGGACCTCGGCGAACCGGGATGGGATGGTGGTGCTGCTCATCGACCCTCCGTAACGACGAGCGGGGGCCGGAGCGATCCGGCCCCCGCTCGTGTCATCTCGTCAGCGTGTGATCAGCTCGTGAACAGGAAGTACTCGCCGTCGAGTGCCGATGCCCACTGGGCGAAGCCGCCCACCGGCTCGAGCACGCCGAGCTCGTAGTTCCACGCGAACGGGGTCGCGCACGGCGAGAAGTTCTGCGACGACCAGTCGGTGTCGCAGGTCAGCCCGGACACGTCGAACGGCCCGCCCGTGAGCGCGGCGTTCATCGTGGTCCAGCTGAGCTCGCCGGAGCCGGCGGCTGCCCGCTCGATGGCCTGGACGGTGATCATCATGTCCACCCAGCCGTGGGTGAAGTTGATGTGCACGACGTCCTCTTCCCACTCCGTGCCCGCGACGAAGTCACGGATCATCCCGCAGCCCTCGCAGTCGGAGGTCGCCGGGAGGAACGAGTGGATGCCCTCGACGACGTCGCCGGCCTCGAGCTGGCCCTCGGTGTAGACCGTGGACCCGGCGAGGCCGTGGATGCCCACGAACGGGACCTCGACGCCCTGGGTCTTCATCTCGGTCAGCGTGCCGAGCGCGTGCGCCGGGGCACCGTGGAAGGCCACGTAGTTGACCTCACCGGCATCGACCTTCTGGCCGAGCTCGGTGACGACGCCCGTGTAGTCCGGGGCGCCGGCATTGAGGAGCAGGCGGCCCACGTACGTGCCGCCGGCACCGGTGACCGAGTTCTCGATGTAGGCGTTCCACTCGTCACCCGAAGGGAGCTCGAGCTGGATGACCATCACCTTGACGTTCTCGACACCGCCGAGCAGGTCGGCCATGCGGAGCGTCGCCACGTCGGCCTGGTCGCCGTAGTGGGCGATGTTGTTGTAGGAGTTCGGCGTCAGGAGCTGGATGTCGATGTTCTGCGGCTGCCCGATGACGGGAATGCCGAGCTCGCCGACCTCCGGCATGATCGCCGTGGAGATGTGGGATCCACCGAGATGGATGATCCCGAGGACCTTCTCGTCCTGGACGAGCGACGTGAAGTTCGTCAGCGCCTTCTCGGCGTTGAACTCGTCGTCCTTCACGACCAGCTCGATCTCGCGGCCCTGGACGCCGCCGTTGGCGTTGAGCCATGCCACGAACGCCTGCGAGCCGTACAGGTTCAGGGCCTGGGCCGAGGCGGTCGGGCCGGTTGCGTCACCCATCCAGCCGATCTTGATGGTGTCCGACGTGACCCCGAAGTCAGGGTTGTCGGCGACGTTGGCGGCAGCCGTCGTGGTGGCGGCGGCGGCCGTGGTCGTCGTCGCGGCGGTGGTGGCAGTGGTCGCCTGCGTGGTCCCAGCGTCGTCATCGTCACCGCATGCGGCTGCAACGAGCGCAAGGACGAGCAGAGCGATCATGAATCGCATTCGTCCACGCATTGTCTTGTTCTTCCTCCCTCGATGGATCCCTACCAAACAACCGTTTGGTAGGGAGCGTCACTCTACCAAAGGAAACCGGGAGCGGCACCTGGGCGGGCAGCGTTCGCTGCCGGTGACGTCAGTCGATCGTCGCGACGACTTCGCCCCGGGGAACGTCCCCGAAGTCGAGGGCGTCCGGGACCTCGTGGAGTGGCACCGGGAGCATGCGGATGGACCCGGCGGTCAGGCCGAATCGCTCGAGCACGGCCGCTGCGAGCGCCGCGACGCCCTCCTGCATCTCGGGGAGGGTCGAGAAGGAACGGTAGGTCGCGGCGTCGAGCCGGTGGTTCGACGCCCAGCGGGAGGCGATCGTCCCGTCGAGCTCGAGGACGAGCGTCGAGGCCCCGTCGCCGACGATCGCCGAGGCGATCACCGGGATGGAGCGCAGCCGGGTGGCGGCCGCCTCCTCCGGGGTGCCCACCCCTGCGACGTACCCGTCGCCGGACTCCGAGGCCGCTACGCCGGTGTCGATGGTCCCGGTCGCAGGCGTGGACGCCTGCAGCGTCCCGCTCTCGACGGACACCTCGACCCCCGGCATCGCCGAGCCGACCCACCCGTCGACGTCGCCGGCCGCGCCCATGGCCGCGAAGCCGCAGAGCTCGGGAACGCCGAGAGCCGAGTGGATTGGCAGGCCGAGCGCCGTGAAGAAGCCGGCGACGCTCCGCGGCGTCGGCTGGCCGCTGACCACGGCCACCCGGGCCTTCTCGAGGCCGAGTTCCTCGAGGATCGGCAGTGTGATCAAGAAATGCCACAGTCCGCGTGCGGGCTTGGCGGACCCGTACTTCTCCAGGGTGCTGCCCGTCCGTCGACGCCATGCGGACGCGAGCCGGGCCTTGAGGCCCCGGTTCTCGTCGAATCGCACGGTGATGCGGGCGGCCTGGGTCGCGAGCCACCGCTCGGTCAGGTGCACGTAGGTCGGAGCGATCTCGTGGATGGCCGAGTCCACCGTCGCCGCGTTCTCGGGGATGGCCAACACGGCGCCCGCGAGCAGTGCGGCGTAGATCGTGGCGCCACGGTCGACCGGGTCGGCGACCGTGCGGACCGCGATGACCCGGTCGCGGTCGGTCAGCGACGCGGCCTCGATGGTGGAGCGAGCCGAGAGGACGAGCGTCGCATGGGACACCGGAGAGAAGTCTCGGAGCCCGCTCGCCCGGGGCACGAGCGCCGCGGTGTCGCCGGGATCCGCCGTGGTCGCCAGCCGGGTCTCGGTGCCGCCGCGGAGGTCCTCGATGCTGCTGAGCAGCTCCGACGAGTACTCGGACACGCCGGCGGGGTCGATGTAGACGACCGAGCGAAGATTCGGGAGGCTTCCGGTCTCGACGGCCGACAGGACCACGTCGGCCTGGTCCTGGGCCTCCACGACGACGGTCCGGACGTTCGTCTCGGCGAGGACGCGGGCGACGTCCTCGTGGCCGACAGCGGCGGGAAGGGCCAGGGTGGTGGCGCCGGCCGCCTGGATGGCGAGGTCGAGGGTGATCCACTCCAGCCGCGCCGACACGATCAGACCGACCACCTCACCGGGACCGACGCCGGCGGCCCTGAGACCGGCGGCGAGCCGCCCTGCATCGGCCGCCAGGTCACCGATCGACCGCTCGACCCAGATGCCGAAGCGCTTCTCGAGGACGGCGGTGGCGCCCGGGTCCTTCGCTGCGAGGTCGGCGACTGCGCCGACGAGTGTGGCACCCATGTCAGTCGGCTCCCAGATAGGCCTCGACGACCTGGTCGTTCGCCTGGACATCGGCCGGGGTGCCGAGGGCGATCGGCTGGCCGAAGTTCAGGGCGAGGACGCGCTCGGCCACGCTCATCACGACGGCCATGTCGTGCTCGATGAGGATCACGGTGAGTCCGAGCTCGGCGCGGATCTCGAAGATGAATCGGACGATGTCCTGCTTCTCCTCGATCGTCATGCCGGCCATCGGCTCGTCGAGCAGGAGCAGGTCGGGCTCCATCGCGAGCACCCGTCCCAGTTCGATGCGCTTCTGCACGCCGTAGGGCAGCTCGCCGACGGTCTCCCACCGGTACTGCTGGATCTCGAGGAGGTCGATGATCCGCTCGACCGCGGCGCGCTGCTCGGATTCCTCGCGGACGAGGCGGCGCGTCCGGAGCCCGCCGTGCATGACGCCCGTCTTCTGGTGGATGTAGCGGCCGAGCATCAGGTTGTCGAGCACGCTCATGTGGCCGAACAGCCCGAGGTTCTGGAAGGTCCGGGCGATGCCGTGGCGCACGATCCGATGCGGCTTCCTGCCGAGCAGCGAGTGCTCGGTGCCGTCGGCACCCGTGTACACGATCTCTGCACCGGGGTTCGGCCGATAGACGCCGGTGATGGCGTTGAGGACGGTCGTCTTCCCGGCCCCGTTGGGCCCGATGATGGCGAACAGCTCGCCTTCGGGGACGTCGAAGGACACGCCCTCGCAGGCCTTGATCCCGCCGAACTGGACGGTCACGTCCTTCAGGCGCAGCACGGAGTCCCTCATGCGGCGCCCCCCCGGTAGCGGGCCACGATCGACGTGTAGGCGTCCTTTGCGTCGCCCGCGCCGCCGAGGTACAGCTCCTGGACCATGGGATCGGCGCGGAGCTCGGCGCTCGAGCCCTCGATGACCACCTTGCCGGTCTCGAGCACGTACGCGTAGTCGGAGTTCTCGAGCGCGAGCCGTGCGTTCTGCTCGATGACGAGGACCGAGAGGCCCTCCTCCCGGTTCAGGCGGGTGAGGAGCTCGAAGAGGTCCTTCACGATGAGCGGCGCCAGGCCCAGGGACAGCTCGTCGCAGATGATGAGCGTCGGTGCGCCCATGAGGGCGCGGCCCACGGCGAGCATCTGCTGCTCGCCACCCGACAGGAACCCGGCGTTCTGCTTCCGCCGGTCGGCCAGCTGCGGGAAGATCTCGAAGGTGCGCTCCATGTCGCGGTCCACCTCGGGGCCTCGCTTGCGACGAGCGGCGCCGCACATCAGGTTCTCCTCGACGGTGAGGCGGGGGAAGATCATGCGCCCTTCGGGGACCTGGCAGATCCCCTTCTGGACGGCGCCGCCCACGCCGTCGGGGTTGATCTTCTCCCCCTTGAACGAGATCGCTCCCTCGCGCAGCGCGCCGCCGTGGACGAAGAGCAGGCCCGTGATCGACCGCACGAGCGTGGTCTTCCCGGCGCCGTTGGCGCCGAGCACGGCCACGAACTGCCCGGGCTCGACCTTCATCGACACGCCCGACAGCGCCGTGACGGCGTTGTTGTAGACGACGTCGAGTCCGTGGACTTCGAGACCGGCGGTCATCGGCTGAACGGCCATTTCGCCGCGTAGTCCCGTATCGATGTCCATATGCCGGCGATGCCGCTCGGCCGAAGGACGAGGACCACGATGATGAGGATCCCGAAGATCGCCAGGTTCGTCTCGTTCTGGAAGTCCTGGAGGAACTGGATCTCCTTGATGATGGGGAAGTCGGCCCGCGCCCAGTCGAAGAACACGGGCGCCATGTAGAAGAAGAGGGAGCCGAGGACCGCGCCCTTCATCGAGCCGAGCCCGCCCACGATGATCATGATCGCGTAGAAGAGGACGACCGAGAACGGGAATGAGTCCTCACCCCGTGCCCGGACGTAGTAGGACCCCAGCACGCCCGTCAGTGAGACGAAGGCCGACGAGACCGCGAAGGCGAGCAGCTTGGTCTTCGTGACGTTGATCCCGATGAGGGCGGCGGAGACGTCGTGCTCGGCCACCGCCATGAACGCCCGGCCCTCACGGCTGCGGATGATGTTGACCATGAAGAGGATGGACAGCGACGCCGCGATCAGCAGCAGCCAGTAGAACCGGAAGTTGCCCTTGATGAGGAACTCGCCGTTGTCGTCGGGGTTGACGAAGGGCAGCCAGTGCAGCCAGGAGGGGATGGTCGGGGGGTCGAACCGCATCGGGACGAAGCCGAAGTAGCGGACGTTGAACTTCTTGAACGCCAGGAACGCGAAGAAGTGGACGCCGAAGGTGGCGATGAGCAGGTACAGGCCCCTGAACCGCAGGGCGGGGAGGCCGACGATGGCCCCCACCACGGCACCGGCCACCATCGAGATCGGGATCACGACCCAGACAGAGAGGCCCATGACCGAGCCGAAGTAGGCAGCGGTCATCGTCCCGAGCATCAGGAACGCGGCGTGGGCCACCGACACCTGGTGGGTGTAGCCCAGGAGCAGGTTGAACGCCGCCGCGCCGACGATGGCGACGAGGGAGAGGTTGATCGCCGTGAACCACGTCGCCCACGGGAACCCGAGCGGGGGCGTCCAGTCGATCTCGAAGATGAACGGGGCGGCGACCGCGATCAGGGCGACGGCGCCGGCGACCCAGCGTTGCGGCGCCGTCTTCACCAGCGCCATGTCCTGCTTGTACGCGGTGCGGTACTTGCCGCTCATCGGGACGCCTCAGACACGGATCAGCTCCTTGGTCCCGAAGAGACCCGACGGGCGCCAGAGGAGGACGAGGAACATGATCCCGAAGGCGATGACGTCGCGCCACTCGCCGCCGATGTACCCGGAGCCGATGTTCTCGATGAGCGCGACGACCATGCCACCGAGGATCGCGCCACCGATCGAGTCGAGGCCGCCGAGGATCGCCGCGGGGAACGCGCGCAGGCCGATCACCGAGAGGTTGAGGTCGATCGACGCCGTGAAGTGCGCGTACAGCACGCCGCCGATGCCGGCGAGCAGCAGGCCGATGCCCCAGGCCGATGCGTAGACGGTGTTGGGGTTGATGCCCATCGCCGTGGCCGCCTCGAGGTTCTCGGCCACCGCCCGCATGTGGAGGCCCATCCGGGACATGCGGAAGAACATGAGGAACGCCACCATCACCGCGATGGCGGCGATGAAGATGATGACGTTGACGGTCGGGACGACCGCGCCGCCGACGTCGAAGGTCCCCGTCGTCAGCTTCTGGATCTTGCCCCGCTCGAGCGGGCCGTAGAGCACGAGCAGCACGGCGCGGATGACGATCTCCATGCCGACCGTGACCAGGACGACGGCGAAGAACGGCTTGCCGACCATCCACTGCATGATCGAGTAGTGGAGGACCACGCCCAGCAGGGCGAGGGAGACGGCGATGATCGTGATGCCGACGATGAAGGGGTAGTCGAGCACCACCAGGAACGTCGTCGCCATGTACGCGGCGAGCATGAGGAACGAGCCGTGCGCGAAATTGAGGACCGACGTCGCCTTGAACACGAGGACGAAGCCCAGCGCCACGATCGCGTAGATGGCCCCCAGCGCCCAGCCACTCAGCATGAGCTGCAGGAACTTCTCCACGTGCCGTCCTCTCTTGGGCCTCGCGGGCGGATGCTACCCACGCCGCTCGAGGACTGTCCAACCAAACGTTTGGTAGATTCGACGAAGAACCAGGGAGGGCGAATGGACATCGAAGCGCGGATCCGACGGCTCGAGGACCGGGCGGAGATCCGGAATCTGCATGCCCGGTACGCCAATGCCGTCGACGATCGGGACCTCGCCGTGATCGGGGACTGCTTCTGTGAGGACGGCGTCTTCGGCCGGTGGGGGACGGGCGACCGGGCAGAGGGCCGGAAGGCCGTCGTCCAGTTCTACCGGGACCGTCTCGGCGGCACCGGACCGTCGTTCCACTACCCCCATGCGGCAGAGATCGTCTTCGACGACGACGACAACGCCCACGGCACGCTGACGGCGCACGCCGAGATGGGCGTGAACGGTCGACTGCTCATCGCCGGCCTCCGCTACATGGATCGCTACCGACGCGATCCCGACGGCAGGTGGCGGTTCGCCGAGCGGTACAGCCGGTTCTACTACTTCATGCCCCATGACGAGCTCGACGCCAACTACGAGGCGACGGATCGCATCACATGGCCGGCGCCCGCCCGTCCCGCCGACCTGCCCGACGGGCTCGACACGTGGAAGGCGTTCATCGAGGGTGATGCTTGATGGCGGTCGGTGAGCGCTACGAGCTCGCGTCCGACGCCGCGCACACGATGCCCGAATGGATCAGGCAGAAGGCGGCGAGGAACGGCGACAAGATAGCGCTCGACGTCGAGGGGGCCACCCGCACCTACGCCGAGATGGACCGGGAGACGGACCGTGTCGGCGCCGGGTTCGCCGCCTTCGGCTTCGAGCCGGGGGACCACTGCGCGCTCATGATGACGAACAGCGTGGAGAACGTGGACACGTGGTTCGGCATGACCAAGGCCGGTGTCGTCGAACTCGCCGTCCACAACGCGGCCCGCGGCAACCTGCTGCGCCACGTCGTCGACCACGGGCTCGCCAAGGGCATCGTGCTCGACGAGGACTTCCTCCCGCACCTCACCGACATCGCCGACGAGCTGCCGCTGTTGGAGCACGTGTTCGTCCACCGCCAGACCGACGGCGATCTCGACCGGCGGGCGCTGCCGTCCCGTATCGCCATCCACGACCGCCGCGAGCTCGTCGTCGACGCCGCGCCCCCGGCGGTCGCGACGACGCTCGACATGCCCGCCTCGATCCTCCACTCGTCGGGGACGACGGGACCGCCGAAGGGGATCGTCATCTCCCACGAGTCGGCGCTGCACTCCAGCCGCCATCTGTCCTGGCTCATGGACTACACCGAGGAGGACCGTCTCTACTCGGCCTTCCCGCTGTTCCACAACAACGCCAAGTACACGACCGTGATGGCGGCGATGGTCGCCGACGGCACGGCGATCATGGAGAAGCGGTTCTCGGTCTCGCGCTTCTGGGACACGATGCGGGCGCATCGGATCACCGCCATCAACTACATGGGCGCCCTGCTCATGATGCTCTTCAAGCAGGACCCCCGCCCCGACGACGCGGACAACGACGTCCGCATCGCCTTCGGCGCGCCGTGCCCCGTCGAGATCTGGGAGCCGTTCGAGGAGCGGTTCGGCATCAAGCTGGTCGAGGTGTTCGGGATGACCGAGGCGCCGATGATGTGTGAGAACCGTCTCGACGACCGCCGCATCGGATCCGCCGGCAAGGAGTCGATGTCGTATCAGGTGCGGATCGTCGACGAGCACGACCGCGAGGTGCCGCGCAACACGCCGGGGGAGATCGTCATGCGGCCGAAGGGCCCGTACTACATGTTCTCCGGCTACCACCGCCTGCCCGACAAGACCGTCGAGGCGTGGAGGAACCTCTGGTTCCACACAGGCGATCGCGGCCGGATGGACGAGGACGGATTCGTGTACTTCATCGACCGGATGAAGGACAACATCCGCCGCCGCGGCGAGAACATCTCGTCGTGGGAGATCGAGTCGGTGG
>DATHYU010000438.1:0-11399 GCA_035458965.1 Acidimicrobiia bacterium
ATTCGGTGGGTCCAAACCGACCCTATCCTCCGACTTGCACCCATCGGAGGCCAGACCACATGGACACGGGCATCGTTCGGAAGATCGACGACCTCGGACGGATCGTCCTCCCTGCCGAGACCCGGCGGCTCTTCAACATTCGCGAGGGCGACGAGCTGTCGATCTCCGTGAGCGGCAACGACATCCTCATCCGCAAGCTCGATGCCACATGCACGTTCTGCGGCACGACCGAGGACGTCGGCTCGTTCAAGGGCAAGGGCGTCTGCGGGTCCTGCCGCTCAGAGCTCACGTAGCACCGCCTCATAGAGCGCACGCCGTCGCACGCCGGTGCGAGCGGCCACGTCTTTGACCGCTGCGCTCTGGGCCGCGCCCGCCGCGATCTCCTCCCGAACGAGATCGACCGCGGCGTCGAGGTCGGGCTCGGCCTCCGGCGCCCCGCCGAGCACCACCGTGACCTCACCGCGTACCTCGCGACCGGCCCACTCGTCGACGGCCTCGCCGAGGGAGCCGCGCCACACCTCTTCGTAGAGCTTCGTCATCTCCCGGCACACCGCGACAGGACGGTCACCGCACGACTCCCGGAGGTCGGCGAGGTCGGCGGCGAGTCGGCGGGGAGCGCAGAAGACGACCGTCGTGCGAGCCTCGCCTGCCAGGGCTTCGAGGCGATCCCTCCGCTCCCGGCCCTTCCTCGGCAGGAAACCCTCGAACACGAACCGGTCGGCCGGGAGGCCGGATACGGCGACGGCCATCGTGACCGCGCTCGGCCCCGGCACGGCGGTGACCGCGGCGCCGACGTCGATCGCAACCCGCACCGCGGAGAGGCCGGGATCGGCGATCGACGGCATGCCGGCGTCGGTGAGGAGGGCGACGGTCTCGCCGGCCTCGAGCCGTTCCGCCAGCTCGGAGGCTCGGTCGGCCTCGTTCCCCACGAAGTAGGAGCGAACCGGCCGGTCGACGCCGAGATGCTGGAGCAGCGTGCGGGCGCGCCGGGTGTCCTCTGCGAACACGATGGACGCCGAGGCGAGGCTCTCGGCGAGCCGGGGCGGCGCGTCTCCGAGGTTTCCGATCGGGCCGGCACACAGCACGAGGCGTCCAGGACTCACGACGGCAGGATACGCAGGGAGGCCCCGACCGCCGGGAGCGGATGGCCGTCGGGGATCTCGAGAATCCAGCTCGCACCGAGATCGACGACCACGCGACGCGGCGGAACGGCCCGCGATCGGCGAACGACGAGATCGCCGTCCAGAGCGACGACGCCCAACGGCTTTCGCATGCCGAAGGTGTGGATCGAGCGGGTGCGCAGGAGAACCCCCCACCCCCGGGGCACCGCCCGGATGCCCCGCAGCCGCAGGCGCGCGCCGCAGAGCCGCGCGACGGGCGGAGCAGCCCACCCCGGCTTGCTGGGATCGTCGAGGCTGATACGCTCTCGTGTCATGGCGAAGGCAAAGCGACGCAAGCGTCTCGCGCGACGCAAGAAGGCCAACCACGGCCGCAAGCCCAACGCCGGCCGCGGCTAGGGATCAGATCCTCCGCGCTTCTTCCGAAGGACGCCGCCGGTGGCGTTCGCGCGCGCCCAGGCTACGGCCGGGGCCTCGGCGCCGGAACCCTCGCGACGGTCGGGTTCTACTCGCCGCCACCACCGGTGAAGTCGTCCATGCCGAGATCCAGGCCGGCCTCCTTCATGACCGTCCAGCACCCGTAGGTCACGGCGGCTGCGGCGACGATGCCGAGGTAGAGGCCGAGTGACGCGCCACTCGTCACGGTGAGGAGTCGCAGGACGACCAAGACCGTGCCAAGACCGGCGAGGATCACCGCGAGTTGCTCGGCAGCGAACCTGCCCACCGCGATGTCCTGGACCTGCTGGACCTTGAGCAGCAGGACACCTGCGCCGGCGATCGCAACCAGGGACCCGCCCCAGGCGAGGTAGTTCGCCCCGAACGCGTTGTACGAACCGCCACCGATGTCGCTGCCCGAATACCACGGCAGGAACAGGTTCACGACGAGCACCGCTCCACCGATCACGGCGATCTTTGCGCCAACGGAAAGTCTGCCGAACTCCATCTGCATCTCCCGCGTCCGAGGGGCATCGGATTGTGGCATGCCGACGACGACCGCCCTCGTCGACTCAGCCGAGCGAGAGCACCTCGGCGATGGCCGACACCGTCGCCTCGTCCGTGGCGACGACGAGCACGAGATCGCGCCCGAGGTGCTGGAGCGACGCGAACACGCCCCCGCTGAAGCGCGCCGTGAAGGGCACGGTCGCCGCCTCATCGCCGGTGGGCACCGACGTGACCGGCCTCCGCACGTCGGCCGTCGCCGGCAGCGACTCCACGAGGGCGTTGGAGAGCTCGGCGGTGTCCCGGGGCGTGTCGCCGACGAACTTCATCACGAGGGCCGTGCCGGCGTCCGAGGTCAGCACGGCGTAGGCGTCACCTCCCCAGCCGGCGGCGGCGATGGTGGCGGTGCCCCGGTCGACGCCTCGCAGCAGATAGTTGGAGATGTTCCACTCCCCGAGGGTGCCCGCAATCGCGGTCTCCCAGCCGGAGGGGGCGATGTCCCCGAGCTCCACCTCGACCCCCGGCTCGAGGCCGAGGTAGGCGTCCGGACGCAGGATCTGTTCCGTCGTGGTGGGCGGGCGGCGCAGTGCCTGATCGACACCGACGATGCCGAGATCGGCCACGAGGCGCTCCACGAATCGGAACCCGGCGTCATAGGCGAAGGCGAGATCGGCGCCGATGAACTCGGGAAGCGCCTCGAGGACGGTCATGTCGGCGGCCAGCGACTCGCGTGCCGCATCGAGTTGCTCGGCGATCGGGAGGCTTTGCAGGTAGACGATCTGGAAGTACGTCGCGTCGCCCTCCACGAGCGCCTGGAGTGCCGACGCCTCGTGAAAGCGCTCCTCGTCCACGAGGGCATCGAGCGTTGCGCCGAACCCGAAGTGCTGGTCGGTCAGGGCGTGGATGAGCTCGTGGACGACGATCGTCTTCGTGAGCGGTGTCGCATCGCTCGAACCGGGGACGACGAGCTCCCTCGTGTCGGCGTCGTAGAAGGCTGCGACCTGCTCGGCGTAGAGGTTGGTGTACGCGGTCAAGAGGTCGAGGTCCGGATCGATGAGGCCGAGCAGTTCGAAGAGCGCCTCCTCGATGGCGATGTCGGCCGGGTCGATCTCCTCTTCGAGCTCGGCCCTGATGCGCGCCTCGAGCTCCTCGTCCGTCAGCACGGTGATCGTCGGCTGATCGAGGAACGAGAGGCCGCGGATCTCCTCGGCGGCGGCGACGAGACCGTCGAGGTCCTCGGCGACCGCACCGACGGGAACCGTCGTCGTCGCGACGGTCGTCGGGACGGTCGTCGGGACGGTCGTCTCTGCGGCCGACGTCGTCGTCTCGTCCGACTCGGCACCACCGCAGGCGGCGACGGTGAGGGCGAGAGCAACCATGACGGCGAGGAGTCGGCGCATGCGCGGAGCGTACCGGGACACCGGTGGAATCGTGCCGATCTCTACGGCCTCCAGGCCTCCCAGTATGCGCCCAGGCGCCCCACGAACACCTGCGGCGGTTCGGCGTAGAGGCGCTCGCCGAGCCCGAGGGCGGCTCGCTGGAGCACGGTCCGGTCGTGGGCGATCAGGGCGTAGAGCACCCGGCGGGCGGCTTGGTCGGGGCACAGCCGAGGCTCGGATCGCACCGTCTCGTCGAGCACGGCGAGATCGTGCTCGACGCCGAGGATCTCACCGAGACGGTCCAGCTCCGTGGAGGTCGCCCGGAGGAGCTCCGGCCAAACCGGCTCCAGCGCCTCCATCTGGTGCCGGAGGTACTTCACCCGCTTGCGCCACTGGTGGAGGTCCTCTTCGGTACGCGTGTCGGCGGCGATCGCCATCGCCCGCCGACCCCTGGCGTACACGCGATGGATCCCCCTCGCGATGGAGCCGTAGCGATCCGGGATGCTCCGGTGATCGGCCGCCTCGGCCTCTGCCGGCCAGGCGGCGAAGCGGCGGCGTGCCGTGCGCAGCGTCGTGACGAGGGACAGCAGGGTGTCGCGGTCGTCGAGCACCTGCGCCCGGGCCCGCTGATGGCGCGACGTCAGCGCCGCGCCCAGGTCGTCCCAGAGCCCTTCGGCAAGGGCCTGTCCGTAACGTTCTCGGAGTCCGTCCAGGGTCTCGATGAGGACGGCTCCGTCGCGCACCGGCGCAACGACCCGGGCCGTGTCCCGGAGCACCACGTTCTCCTGCCGATATGTCCAGTGCCCGAGTGGGTCGCGGACGAGGCGGATCATCGCCCGCGCCCGCTTCAACGACTTCCGTGCCACATGGACCCCGGCGTCCGGTGCGGAGTGATCGGTCAGCCCGGCGACGGCCGCGTCGAGGGCGTCGACACAGATCCGGCGGATCCCCGGGCCGAGCTGCTCGCCGTCCAACAACGCGTCGTCACGCGGGGGAACGAGAGGCGCAGGTGAGAACCCCGCGGGTGCGAGTGCCGAGACGTCCACATCGGGAGCGTATCCGCCGCGGCGGCGTCGAGGGTCCCGGGGCTCGGGGTCAGGCGATCTCGCCGGGATCGATGTTGGCGCCGCATACGACCGCAACGACATGGGACGCCTCCGGGGGCATCCACGCCCCGCTCAGCAAGGCGGCGATGGGCGTGGCCGCGCCGGGCTCGACGACGAGCCGAACGGTGTCCCACAGCCACCGTTGCGCCACGCGGATCGAGTCGTCGTCCACGAGCACCGACTCGTCGATCCAGCGGTTCGCCGCCCAGGCGTGGCGGCCGATGCGGGCCGCCCCCAGTGACGAGGCCGCGATGCCGCCGACGTCGACGTCGACGGGACCTCCGGCGGCTCGAGCCGAGTGCAGGGTCGCCGTCCCCGTCGACTCGACGGCCACCAGCCGAGCATCGTCGCGGATCCACGAGGCGACGCCGCCGATCAGGCCGCCGCCGCCCACCGCCACGAGCACGGCGTCGGCGTCCGCGACCTGCTCGCCGATCTCGAGCCCGCACGTGCCCTGCCCGGCAACGACCTCACGCTGGTCGTAGGCGTGGCAGGTGAGCACGTCGCGATCGGCGCTCCACCGGCGCGAGGCCTCGAGCGCGGCGGAGTAGTACCCGGGGATGACGTGGACGCCGGCCCCGAGCCGCTCGAGCCCGGCGATCTTCGCCCGCGGAGAGGTGTCCGGCACGAAGATCGCCGCCCCGACACCCAGCTCGCGGGCGGCGTAGGCGACCGCGAGGCCGAAGTTGCCACCCGACGCGGCGACCACGCCGTCGCGTGGGATGTCGGAGGACAGCAGGAGGTTGAACGCCCCGCGCGGCTTGAACGAGCCCGTCGGCTGGAGCAGGTCGAGCTTGAGCGTGAGGCGGGGCAGGCCCGGGAGTTGCTCGAGCTCGACGACGGGCGTCCGGCGAACGCGACCGGTGATCCGCACTGCGGCGGCAGCGATCTCGTCCCGGGTGATCTCGAAGTCGCCCACGACGGAATGGTACGGGCGTCATAGTTCGGCGCACTGGTACCTTCTCTGATCGTGGCGCACGTCTTCCCCCTCCGTCGACCGGCGGTGGCCCTCGTCGTGGCCGGTCTCCTCGGGCTGTTCTCAGTGAATCCGGTACCGGCGGCCGCAGCCGAGGAACGCATGCTCGTCATCGACGGGGCCGGCTGGGGCCACGGCGTGGGCCTCTCCCAGTTCGGCGCGTACGGGATGGCACGCGAGGGAGCGACGGCCACCTCGATCGTCGAGCACTTCTACGTCGGCTCGTCCATCCGCCTGCTCGGCGCCGATCTTCCTCCGGCCGCCCCCTTGTGGGTGAACCTCGAGCGGGACCGCCACGACGTCACGGTCGGCACGACCGGTCCGGCGACGCTCACACGCTCCGGAGTGGAGGCCCCACTCCCCTCCGAGGCGTCCGTGGCCACCCGCGTGGCCGGACCGGGCCTCTGCGAGGTAACGGTGACGATGGACGGGGCCACGACGACCACCTCGGGCGACTGCGCCCTCGACCTCACGAGCGAGCACCGGATCCTGATCGAGGGGTGCACGGTCAACGACTGGAACGCCGAGCCCGCCACCGAGGCGCCGTGCGGATACGACCACGGCATCCTCCATGTCCGCCCCGGCTCGTCGCCGACGACCATCCACGTCGTCCTCGAGCTCGACATCGAGGAGTACCTGCTCGGGATCGCCGAGATGCCCTACCGGTGGGGGACGCCCGAGCACGGCGGGATGGCGGCGCTCGAAGCCCAGGCCATCGCGGCCCGTTCGTACGCCCACCATCTGCAGGTGTCCCGAGGCGACCCTGCGACCTCCATCTGTGGCGGCTGGTGTCACGTCCGCGACACGACCTGGGACCAGCGCTATGCCGGGGATGCCCACGGTGGCACCGACAGGGACCGATGGTTCGCGGCGGTCGCGGCGACCGCGGGGATGGTGCTGACGCACCCCGATGGGAACGTCCGTCCCGGTGACGGCGCCGAGGGCATCGTCCTCGCCTACTACTCGTCCTCGACCGGCGGCCGAACCGAGGATCGGGCCGAGGTCTGGGGAGGTGACCCGATCCCGTACCTGCAGTCGGTCGACGATCACTGGTCGCTCGATCCCGTCAACCCGAACGCTTCGTGGCGATCGACCATCGGGAGCTCGATCGCGGCGACCCACCTCGGCGTCGACGCTGTCACCGGGGCCCGCGTGCTGGACCGGCGGACGTCGGAGAGCGCGGCGACGGTCGAGTTCACGGGGACGAACGGCGGCGTCCCCGTCACCGTCACCCGCACCGGCGCCTGGGTGAAGTCGGCCTTCGGCCTGCGGTCCCTGTACTTCGACATCCGGGTCGACCCCTTCCTCCCCGCCGACCGGGTCGGCATGTACGATCCGCTCACGGGTGTCTGGCACCAGCGCGGCGAGACCCAGGGCATCGAGTCCTTCTACTACGGCAACCCTGCCGACCAGCCCTTCGCCGGCGACTGGGACGGCGACGGGGTGGACACCATGGGGCTGTATCGAGTGAGCGCCGGGTACCTGTTCCTCCGGAACTCCAACACCGAGGGGATCGCCGACGTGCAGATCTACTACGGCGATCCGGGTGACCTGCCGGTGAGCGGCGACTGGGACGGCGACGGCATCGACACCGTCGGCATCTACCGGCCGTCTGAGGCCCGGTTCTACCTGCGCAACTCCAACACCGAAGGTGTGGCGGACGTCGTCGTCTCGTTCGGCGATGCCGGTGACGTGCCCCTCGGCGGCGACTGGGACGGCGACGGCATCGACACCGTCGGGGTCTTCCGGCCGTCGACACGCACGATCCACCTCACCAACGGAACGTCCGGCGCCCCGCTCGCCGACGTGACCTGGGTCTACTCGGGCTCGATGCCCGACGACGTCGTGGTGGCGGGCGACTGGGACGGCGACGGTCGCGACACGATCGGGCTCTTCCGCCCGTCCGAGCGGCGCTTCTATCTGCGGGACGACCTCGGTGCCCCCAGCGCCAACCGCATCTTCGACTGGACCGGAGCCGGCACGACGCCTGTTGCGGGAGACTGGGGCTGATGACGCGCACACCGGCCACGGTGGTCGTCGTCACCCACGACTCCGCCGAACATCTCGGGCCGACCCTCGCCGCGCTCGCCGCCGACGAGCGGGGTCCCGCCGAGATCGTCGTCGTCGACAACGCATCCTCGGACGGCACCGTCGCCCTTGCGAGGGAGGCCGGGGCTCGGGTCGTCGAGCGGGCGACGAACGACGGGTTCGCCGCCGCCTGCCACGACGGTGTCCGGGCGGCCTCCGAGGAATCTGTCGTCCTCCTGAACCCCGACGCCGTGCCGGTGCCCGGTTGGCTCCCACCCCTCGTGGCCGCCCTCGACGTGCCCGGCGTGGGCGCGGCCATGGCGACCCTCGAATTGGAGGACCGGCCCGGGCACTTCAACTCGTCCGGCGGCGCCATCACCGCGTCGGGAATGGCGTGGGCGACGGACGTGGGCGACCCGGTTCCCGACGACGAAGCGCCCACCGTCGACGTGCCGTTCGCGTCGGGCGCGGCGATGGCCATCCGACGCTCCACCTGGGATCGGGTGGGCGGCATGCGATCCGAGTTCTTCCTCTACCACGAGGACACGGATCTCGGGTGGCGGCTGAGCATGGCCGGCCTCCGATCGGTCCGGGTGTCGGCGAGCCGGGTTCGGCACCGATACGACTTCGGCCGAAACCCGGGAAAGCTCGGCATGATCGAACGCAACCGGCTCCTCATGACCCGATCGGTCTATCGGGCATCCACCCGCCTGCTCCTGGCGCCCGTGCTCATCGGAACGGGACTGGGGACGTTCACCGTTGCGCTGCGCGACGGGTGGTGGCGGGAATGGTTCACCGCCCGCAGGGAGGCATGGGGAATGCGACGGGGCAACGCCGAGTGGCGGCGGCGCATCGCGACGACGCGCCGCGTGGGTGATGCTGAGATCCTCCGCACGCGGGCCAACGGGTTCGGGAGCATGTCCCAGGTGAAGCCGCCGCGTGGCGCCTCGGCCGTGGCGGTGCTCTTCTCAGGCTGGATCCGGCTCGTCGTGCCCCTCGTCGGGCTCCTCGATCGGCGCGCCGACCTCGACTGAGTCGGCGCGCTGGAGCGCCACCTCCTCGGCGAGCGTCCGCACCTTCTCCTCGAGGGAGGAGTAGGTGACGGACAGATGGAGCAGCAGGCCGAGCAGGAACAGGATCGCGAACAGGAAGAGCAGCGTGGTCCCGCTGGCGATGCCGAGCGCCTCGGCCAGGCGATCGAGCAGCGGCCGCAGGGCGACCAGCCCCACCATCCCGGCGCCGATCGCCAGCCACAGCAGGGCGAATCGCTCCTTGAGACGGCCGCGACGGACGAGGAGCAGGATCCCGACAAGCCCGAGGAGGGCCACGGCGACGGTGAACAACTGGGCCCGCAACGTCATCGCGCGGCCCCCGCCCGGCGAACGGTGAGCGCGAGCAAGACCCGGGCGACGTGCCCGGCGGCCCGGGTCCGCGAGGTCGCCTTTCCGGTCGCGCGGGGCGCCATGGCGACGGGCACCTGCTCGACGCGGGCTCCGGACCGATGGGCGATCACGATGGCTTCGACGGTGTCACCGAGGTACTCGGCCGGGTATTCGATCGCGAACCGCGAGAGGAGCGGCTCCGAGATGACCCGGAACCCGGAGGTGACGTCGTCGAGGCGAAGACCGGTGGTCCACCGCACGAGCCGTGACAGCATCCGCATCGCCGATCGCCGCGATCGGGAGACCGAGTAGGCCTGGCCGGCGAACCGGGTTCCGACGACGAGGTTGGCGCCCCCGTCGGCGGCCTCGAGCAGCGCGGGGATCTGGGCGGGATCGTGCTGGCCGTCGCCGTCGACCTGAACGGCCCGCTCGAACCCGTTGGCGACGGCGTAGCGGAAGCCGGTGCGCAGCGCTCCGCCGACCCCGAGGTTCACCGGCAGGCGCGCCACGGCGGCGCCGGCCCGGCGGGCACGCTCCGCGGTGTCGTCGGCCGAGCCGTCGTCGACGACGAGCGCCGGGTACCCGGCGGCGCGGACACGGGCGACGACGTCGGCGATGCTCTCGGCCTCGTCGTGGGCGGGGATGACCACCAGCGTCCGCATGGCGATCACGGTACCCGCCGTATCATGCCGACCGATGCCTCCCGCCCTCCCCCCTGCCTCCGTGGCCGTCGTCCTCGGGACCCGTCCCGAGATCGTCAAGCTCGGCCACGTCATCCGGCTCCTCGGCCCCGCAGCACGGGTCGTGCACACCGGCCAGCACTTCGACGCCTCACTGTCGGCCGTGTTCCTGGAGGCGTTCGGCATCGGGGCGCCCGACGTGCATCTGTCGGTGGGCGGCGAGACGCGCGGCCGCCAGATCGGCATCGCCGTCGGCGCGCTCGACGAGCACTTCGGCGACGACAGGCCGCTCGCCGTCGTCGGCCAGGGAGACACGAACTCGACGCTGGCGGCCGCCCTCGCCGCCAACGCCCGCGAGATCCCCCTCGTCCACGTCGAGGCGGGGCTCCGCAGCCGCGACCGGCGGATGCCCGAGGAGCACAACCGGGTGGTCACCGACCACCTCGCCGATCTCTGCTGCGCTCCCACGGAGACGAGCCGCGGCAACCTCCGGTCGGAGGGAATCCCCGACGATCGGATCGCGGTGACGGGGAACACCGTGGTGGAGGCGGTCACCTCCCTCCAGCCGGATCACGATCGCCGCCAGGACCTGCTCGGCGAGTACCGACTGGAGGCGAACGCCTTCGTGCTCAGCACGTTCCACCGCCCGGAGAACGTCGACGATCCGGCGACGCTGCGGTCGATCCTCGAGTCGCTGGCGGCGCTCCCGATCCCGGTCGTGCTCCCGATGCACCCGCGCACGAGGGCGCGGGTGGAACGATTCGGCCTCGGTGAGCTCCTGGCGTCACTGCGGGTCACCGAGCCGATCGGGTACGTGGACTTCCTCGGCCTCGCCGCGTCGTCGGCGATGCTCATCTCCGACTCGGGCGGGGTCCAGGAGGAGGCGTCGGTCATCAAGCGGCCCGTCCTCGTCGTGCGCCGATCGACCGAGCGCCCGGAGGTGCTGGGGACCTTCGCCGAACGGGTCGAGCCCGGACCGTCGATCGGTGAGGTCGCAACGGCGTGGTGGTCGGAGATCGACGATCTCCACGCCCGGCTCGCCGGGATCCCGAGCCCCTACGGCGACGGCACCGCCTCGGAGCAGACCGTGGCCGCCATCGCCGCCCTGGTCGGCTAGCGGGCGACCACCGCGGAGGCGAAGGGCCCGATCTCGAGCTCGTAGTCGGCGACGCCGGGAGCGTTCTCCAGGTTCACGTACAGCGTGCCGTTCGACGGCCGGAAGACGGCGACGGTGTCGTCTCCGTCGCCATCCCAGTCGCCGGCGAGGATCACGTCGCCGGGGTCGCCGTAGAAGAACTGCAGGTCGGCGATGCCCGTGTCCAGCGTGTTCCGGAAGTACACGAACCCGCTGGACGCCCGGTGCAGCCCCACCTCGGTGACCCCGTCGCCGTCGAAGTCTCCCGAAAAGGGCGTGTCGCCGACGTTCCCGAACACGAACGAGTGGTCGGCGGCGCCGAGACCCGTGTCGTCCGAGCCCAGCTGGTTGACGATGTGGAAGGTGGCCGTCGACGGCCGGTAGATCGACAGCGTGTCACAGCCGTCGCCATCGAAGTCACCCGGCACGGGAACATCCCCGGGATCCCCGAAGAAGAACTGGATGTCGGCGATCCCGGTGTCGTTGCCGTTCCTGAGGTACACGTACCCGTCGGACTGGCGGTACAGCCCCGGGGTCCTCGTCCCGTCGCAGTCCCAGTCGCCCGAGAAGGGGATGTCGCCGGGATTCCCGTAGGTGAACGCCTCCCAGCCGTTGAGGTCTCCGAGACCGGTCCGCATGCGCCACCGCCCGAGGCC